>NZ_JBQGCX010001027.1:0-11987 GCF_052038725.1 Actinosynnema sp. | reverse complement strand
CCGGGTCAGCCCTTGAGGGCGGCGTAGCCGGGCTCGACGACGTCCCGGATCAGCGCCCGGCGCTCGTCGAGGGGCAGGAAGGCGGCCTTGGCGGCGTTGGTGGTGAAGGTCCGCAGGTCGTCCCAGCCGAAGTCGAACTCGCGCACGACGGCGGCGAACTCGCCGGTCAGGGAGCAGTCGCTCATCAGCCGGTTGTCGGTGTTGAGCGTGACGCGGAAGCCGAGGTCGGCCAACCGCTTGACCGGGTGCTCGGCGATGGAGGCGAACGCGCCGGTGTGCACGTTCGAGGTCGGGCACATCTCCAGGGCGATGCGGCGGTCGCGCACGTACGCGGCCAGGCGGCCGACCTCGTCGCCCTTGACGTCCTCGATGATCCGGACGCCGTGGCCCAGCCGCTCGGCGCCGCAGCGCTGCACGGCCCGGTGGATGGACTCCGGGCCGTCGGCCTCGCCCGCGTGGACGGTGAAGTGGGCGTTCTGCTCGCGCAGGTACTCGAACGCGGACAGCTCCCTGGTCGCCGGGAACCCGGCCTCGGGGCCCGCGATGTCGAAGCCGACGACGCCCGCGTCGCGGTAGCGGACGACCAGGTCGGCGATGCGCTGCCAGCCGTCGTTCTGGCGCATGGCGCACAGCAGGGCGTTGACCCTGATCCGGTTGCCGGAGGCGGCCTCGCCCTGGCGGAAGCCCTCGTTCACCGCCTCCACGACCTGCTCGAGGCGCAGGCCGCGGTCGGTGAACAGCTCGGGGGCGTAGCGGACCTCGGCGTAGGCGACGCCGTCGTCGGCCAGGTCCTGCGCGGCCTCGGCGGCGACCCTGACCAGGGCGGCCTCGTCCTGCATGACGCCGCAGGTGTGCGCGAAGCCCTCCAGGTAGCGCACCAGCGAGCCGGAGTCGGCGTTGTCCCGGAACCAGGCGCCCAGCTCGGCCGGGTCGGCGGTCGGCAGGCCCTCGTGGCCGCAGGCGTCGGCCAGCTCGATCACGGTCTGCGGGCGGAGACCACCGTCGAGGTGGTCGTGCAGCAGGACCTTGGGGGCGGCCAGGAGCGCTTCCGGCGAGAGGGGATTCATGGTCGACACCGTATCCTCCGGGCCCGGTGGCGCGTTGTTCAGTCGTGATGCAGAACTTTGCGCTACGCGGGTGTGACGACACATCACCCGCAAGGGTCAGGATTCCTCGGCAGAGGGACTTGGCCAGCGCTGTTACCTGCCGGTACAGCAGGATTAGTTCACACTGATGGACTACAAGCTAGATCAAGATGGGCGATCCCGCCTAGGGGGTAGTACCTGTCACCCCGTGGACGCGGTTAGGCTCCCGGACGTCTCCCCTCCCCTGGACGAAGGCACCCAGCCGTGAACGAGAACAGCAACTCCACGATGTCCTTCGATCGGATGCGCAACATGCTCACGCGCGCCGCGGAGATCCGTGAGAGCGAACAGCAGCAGATCTTCGACGCGCTGGACGAGATCCACGCGCGGATGTCCCCGCTCGAGACGCTGGGTTCCGTTCGCAAGCGGCTGTCGGAGCTGCCCGACCGGACCGAGGTCAGCGTGCTGGCCGAGCGGCTGGACGAGGCGCTGTCCCGCCTGGAGGCGCAGGACACCGCCGTGCAGGGCATCAACCGCGCGGTGGAGGGCCTGGTCGACAAGCTCGCCAAGCCGTTCGCCCAGCTCGACGGCAGGCTCGACGGCGTCGCCGGGCGCTTCGAGGGCGTCGCGGGCCGGATGGACGGCCTGGAGGACAAGCTGTCGCACATCCACAAGCGGCTGGACGACCTCGACGGCCACCTGGACAAGCAGGACGGCAAGGTCGAGCAGCTGCCCGGCGCGGTGACCACGCCGCTGCGCGAGCGCATCGAGTCGCGGGAGGCGGCGCTGCGGTCGCGCATCGACGAGGTGGACGAGGGCGTGCACGAGCACCTCGACGGCACCCGCGAGGCGCTGCAGCGGACCGTGTCCGACACGTCGGGCGCGCTGCACGGGCGGTTGGACGAGACGCGCGACAACATCAACTCGACCAGGGACGGGTTCCACGCCGCGCTCACGTCGACCAACGACAGCCTGCACTCGGCGCTCGCGGACACCCGCAGCACCGTGCACGGCAAGCTGGACGAGGCCCGCGAGGCGCTGCACGCCGCGCTGGACGAGACCAGGGACCAGGTCGACGCGACCGACCGCCTGGAGGCGCTGGCGCAGCGCCTGGAGCAGGTCACCTCGCGCCTGGACACCATGACCACCAGGCTCGACGCGGTGGAGGACGACTTCGCGACGCGGCTCAGCGAGCTGTCGGGCGTGGTCGAGTCGAGCATGGCGAAGGTCGAGGGCAAGATCTCCGAGCGCCCCGACGCGGACTCGCTCACCTCGATGGTCAACCGCAGCAACAAGGAGTCCGAGCTGCGCATCGGCGGCCAGCTGGACGAGGCGATGGCGACCTTCGCGGAGCTGATCCTCGGCGGCGGCCCGTCCTCCGCTCCCCCGCCCCCCACCGCCCTTCCCCGGCCGCAGCGGCGGGTGCGGAAGAACGGGCCGAAGAACGGCGAGCTGCGGGACGACGACGACCTGGACGCCCAGGGCGCCTGAGGGGCGGCTGGACGGACGGCGGCGAGCCGGACAGGTGGACTTGAGCGCCTGACCGCGGGCGCCCGCTGGTCGGGGAGACTCCAGCGCGGCGCGAGTGCTCGAAGGGCCCGGCCCCCACGGGGGTCGGGCCCTTTCGCGTGCCCGGAGCGACCGGGGCGCGGGGCGGGAACGCGGCGCAGGGGTGCGCGTTCCCGCAGTGCTTCGAGCACCGTCGAAAGGCGGGGGCGGGCGGCCGGGGCGCGGCTAGCGTCGGGGGTGCCCGCTGGACCGGGGAGTCCGGCGGGCGCCGATCGCGGGGCGTCCGGTTCCACGACCGCCCCGCGCGATCCACCAGGGGGAACCGTGGTTCGGAGGAGCGGCAGACTCATCGCACTGGGAGCGGTGGCGGCGGCTGTGGTGTCGCTGCTGCTGGGCGGCACGGCGAGCGCGTCCGGGGAGCGCTCGTTCACCGCGCAGGCCCGCGCGGCCGGGTTGACGGCGGCGCAGGTCGAGGGGTTGCAGGACAAGGTCGACGGCTACCTGCGGGAGCTGGGTGACCGGGGCAAGCAGGTCGCGCCCAACCAGATCGAGCTCGGGGGCGCGGTGCTGAACGTGACGGTGCCCGGCGAGGACCAGCCGAGGGTCCTCGGCGAGGTCACCGCGAACGTCAACAACGCGGCCCAGTGCAGCGGGAACTGGGCGCGGTACGGCTGGTTCTGCGCGTACCGGGACCAGTGGTTCAGCGGCGACAACATCGGGATGTACGCCTGCGGTGACTACTACATCCCGTGGTACACGACGGGGTCCTGGCACAACAACCAGACCACCGGCACCAGGCCCTGGCTCTACTTCACGACCGGCGAGGGCCCCTGGCACATGCCCCCGGCGGACTCGCAGCAGGCGAGCGGCGTCGGCTGGAGCCCGGTGCTGTACATCGACAACTGCTGATCCCGGAACGCCGAAGGGGCGCGGCCACCCGGCCGCGCCCCTTCCGCGCGTCCCGCTCTCAGCCGCGAATGGTGTCGATCACCAGCGCCGAGCGCTCGGTGACCTCCCCGTTCAGCTCCACGCCCGCGCGCAGCGTCTCGAACGCCGCGTCGAACGCCTCCGGCGTGTCCGTGTGCAGCTCCGCGATCGGCTGCCCGGCGGTCACGCTCGCACCCGGCTTCACCAGGCACCGCACCCCGGCCCCGGCCTGCACCGGGTCCTCCTTGCGGGCCCGGCCCGCGCCGAGCCGCCAGGCCGCGACGCCGACCGCGTACGCGTCCAGCCCGGTCAGCACGCCGTCCTCGGCGGCCTCCAGCACCCGCGTGTGCTTCGCGACCGGCAGCTCCGCCTCCGGATCGCCGCCCTGGGCCCTGATCATCCGGGCCCACGTCTCGTACGCCTCGCCGGACGCCAGCACGCGCGCCGGGTCCACGTCGATCCCCGCCAGCGCCAGCATCTCGCGGGCCAGGGCCACGGTCAGCTCCACCACGTCCTCGGGGCCGCCGCCGCGCAGCACGTCCACCGACTCGGCGACCTCGATCGCGTTGCCGACCGCCGCGCCCAGCGGCACCGACATGTCGGTGAGCAGCGCGGTGACCTTGCGGCCGTGGTCCACGCCGATGTCCACCAGCGCCCGCGCGAGGGCCCGCGCCCGCTCCTCGGTCTTCATGAACGCCCCGGAGCCGACCTTCACGTCCAGCACCAGCGCGTCCGCGCCCTCGGCGATCTTCTTCGACATGATCGAGCTGGCGATCAGCGGGATCGCCTCGACCGTGCCGGTGACGTCCCTGAGCGCGTACAGCTTGCGGTCCGCCGGGGCCAGGCCGGTGGTGGCCGCGCAGACCACGGCGCCGACCGAGCCCAGCTGGGCGGTGATCTCGTCCAGGGACAGCTGCGCCCGCCAGCCGGGGATGGACTCCAGCTTGTCCAGGGTGCCGCCGGTGTGCCCGAGGCCCCTGCCGGACAGCTGGGGCACCGCCGCGCCGCACGCGGCGACCAGCGGGGCCAGCGGGAGGGTGATCTTGTCGCCGACGCCGCCGGTGGAGTGCTTGTCCACCGTGGGGCGGTCGACCCGCAGGTCCAGCACGTCGCCGGACGCGATCATGGCCCTGGTCCAGCGGGCCGTCTCGGCGGCGTCCATGCCGTTGAGGAAGATCGCCATGGCGAGCGCGGACATCTGCTCGTCGGCGACCTCGCCCCTGGTGTAGGCGTCGACGACCCAGTCGACCTGGCCGTCGGTGAGCCTGAGCCCGTCGCGCTTCGCCCTGATGACGTCGACAGCGGTGTGGCTCACGGCAGGTCCTCCGGTCCGAAGGCGTCCGGCAGCACGGCGCTCATCGGCAGCACGCCGGACGGGGTGTCCACCAGGCAGTCCGCACCGCCCAGCTCGTACAGCACCTGGCGGCAGCGACCGCAGGGCATCAGCAGCTGGCCGTCGCCGTCGCTGCAGGTCACCGCGACGAAGCGGCCACCGCCGGTCAGCCGCAGCTGCCCGGCCATCGCGCACTCGGCGCACAGGCCGAGCCCGTAGGAGGCGTTCTCGACGTTGCAGCCGACGACCACGCGGCCGTCGTCGCACAGGGCCGCCGAGCCGACCTTGAGCCCGGAGTACGGGCAGTAGGCCAGCTGGGCGGCCTGGAGGGCGGCGGCGCGGAGCGCGGTCCAGTCGACCTGGACCGCGTCCCCGCCCGCGCTCGTGCCCTCTTGGCTGCTTGTGCCGGAGGAATCACCCACGGCGGTAGACCTCACCATCGGCCGCGGGCATCCGCAACCGCTGGGACGCCACGGCCAGCACCACGAGGGTCACCAGGTGCGGCGCGTACGTGGTGAGCTGGCTGGGCACCTCCTCCACGCTGAAGTAGATCGCGTACAGCGCCACGGCCGCGACCGCGCCGCCGAGCGCCGCGATCCACCGCCGCTTCCACAGCTGCCAGATCACGACCGCGCCGACCAGCAGCACCGAGCCGTAGATCAGCGACATGAACGTGGCGCCGCCGCTGCGCAGCTGGAGGCCGTCGGCGTAGCCGAACAGGGCCGCGCCGCCGAGCAGGCCGCCGGGCCGCCAGTTGCCGAAGATCATCGCGGCGAGGCCGATGTAGCCGCGCCCGTTGGTCTGGCCCTCCAGGTAGCCGGGCTGGCCGGGGTTGAGCACCAGGGTCGCGCCCGCGATGCCCGCCAGCGCGCCGGAGATCAGCACGGCCGCGTACTTGTACAGGTACACGTTGACGCCGAGCGACTCGGAGGCCACCGGGTTCTCGCCGACCGACCGCAGCCGCAGGCCGAAGCGGGTCTTCCACAGGATCAGGTAGCTGGCCACCACGAGCGCGGCGGCGATCATCACCAGCGGGGAGACGCCGGTGAGCAGGCCGCGCAGGATGCCCGCGACGTCCGAGACGCCCACCCGCTGCTGCTGCTCCAGCTCGGCCAGCCAGTCGGTCAGGCCCGCCGCAGAGTAGGTGTCGAACTTCGGCACCGCCGGGGACTCGCGCGGGTTGTTGGACACCGGCTCGAACAGCAGCGTCGACAGGTACTTGGTGACGCCCGCGCCGAGCAGGTTGATCGCCACGCCGGACACGATGTGGTTCACGCCGAAGGTGACCGTGGCGATCGCGTGCAGCAGGCCGCCGAGGGCGCCGAACACGATCGCGGCGATCAGCGCGGGCCACGGGCCCCACTGGTAGCCCGCCCACGCCGCGCCCCAGGTGCCCAGGATCATCATGCCCTCAAGGCCGATGTTGACCACGCCCGCGCGCTCGGCCCACAGGCCGCCGAGGCCCGCGAGCAGGATCGGCAGCGCCAGGCCGACGGCGGTCTGGATGGTGCCCGCCGAGGTGAGCTGGGCGACGCCGGTCAGGTACGAGGTCGTGGCGAGCAGCGCGATCGCGCCGACCACGGCCAGCAGGCCGACCGCCCAACCGGGGAGCTTGCGCGCCTTGCGGGGCGGCGGGACGGTGCTGGGGGCCTCGGAGGGGTTCATCAACGAAGTGCTCACGACGACGCCTCCACGGTTCCCAGCTGCTGCCCGACCCGACGCTGCTGGGCCGCCACCTCGAACCGGCGGACCACCTCGTAGGCCACGACGACCGACAGCACGATCGAGCCCTGCATGATCGTCACGATCTCCCTCGGCACGCCCTGGTTGTCCAGCGCGAGGCCGGCCTTGTCCAGGAACGCCCACAGCAGCGCGCCGAGCGCGATGCCGCCGGGGTGGTTGCGGCCGAGCAGCGCGATGGCGATGCCGGTGAAGCCGATGCCCGCCGGGAAGTTCAGGTCGAAGGTGTGGTTGCGGCCCAGGATCTCCGGCATGGAGACCAGGCCCGCGATCGCGCCGGACATGAGCATGGCGATCAGCACCATGCGCTTGGCGTTCACGCCGCCCGCCGCGGCGGCGGTCGCCGACTGGCCGGAGGCGCGCAGCTCGAAGCCGAACCGGGTGCGGTTCATCATCACCCAGTAGCCGACGCCGAGCGCGATCGCCAGCACGACCAGGCCGTACACCGTGCCCGCGCCGCCGAGGTCGATGCCGGGGACCCAGCCGGTCTCCGGGATCTCCGGGGTGCGGATGTTGTTGCCACGCAGCTCGCCGAACATGTCGCGGCTGATCAGGTACGCGGACACGCCCATGGCGAGCCCGTTCATCATGATCGTGGAGATGACCTCGTTGACGCCCCGCGTCACCTTCAGGACCGCCGGGATGGCGGCCCAGGCGGCGCCCGCGACGGCGGCGGTCAGGATGATCACCAGGGTGTGCACGCCGGTCGGCAGCGCGATGGATCCGCCGACGACCGCGGCGACGACCGCCGCGACCCGGTACTGGCCCTCGACGCCGATGTTGAACAGGTTCATCTGGAACCCGACCGCCACGGCCAGCGCCGCGATGTAGTACGTGCTGGTGCTGTTGACGATGTCGACGGCGGTGGTGCCCTCGCCGACCTGCAGGACCATGGCCCCGAACGCCCGCAGCGGGTTGGCGCCCGAGATGAGCAGCGCGATCCCGCACAGCAGGGCGGAGAACAGGATCGCCAGTGCGGGCGGCAGCAGCTTGCCGCGCAAGATTCCCATTACTCGCCTTCCACTTCCGCGACCGCCGAGCTGGTCGCGCCCGCGCCGGTCATGGCGCTTCCGAGGTCCTCAGGGGTGACGGCGCTCGGGTCGGCGTCGGCGACGAGCCTGCCGCGCAGCATGACCTTGATCGTGTCCGAGAGGCCGATCAGCTCGTCCAGGTCCGCGGAGATGAGCAGCACGGCCAGGCCGTTGGCGCGGGCCTGCTTGATCTGGTCCCAGATCAGGGCCTGCGCGCCGACGTCGACGCCGCGCGTGGGGTGCGAGGCGATCAGCAGCACGGGGTCACCGGACAGCTCGCGGCCGACGACCAGCTTCTGCTGGTTGCCGCCGGACAGCGCGACGGCCGCCACCTCGATGCCGGGGGTGCGCACGTCGAACTCGTCGACGATGCGCTGGGTGTCCTTCTTCGCGCCCGCGATGTCCAGCCACGGCCCGCGCGCGGCGGGCTTGCGGGTCTGGTGGCCGAGGATGCGGTTGGCCCAGAGGGGCTCCTCCAGGAGCAGGCCCTGCCGGTGCCGGTCCTCGGGCACGTAGCCGATGCCCGCCTCGCGGCGGGCGAGCGTGCCGAGCTTGGTGATGTCGCGCTCGCCCAGCCGGACGGAGCCGTGGTGGGCCTTGCGCATCCCCATGATGGTCTCGACCAGCTCGGTCTGACCGTTGCCCTCGACGCCCGCGATGCCGACGATCTCGCCCGCGTGCACGGTGAGGTCGATGTGGTCGAGCACCGGTCGGGCGCCCTCCTCCGCGACCAGGCCGAGGTCGTCCACGACCAGCACGGCGCGGTCGGTCACGGTGGACTCGCGGGTCTCCGGGCTGGGCAGCTCGGAGCCGACCATCATCTCGGCGAGCTGCCGGGAGCTGGTGGTCCTCGGGTCGGCGGTGCCGACGGTGGTGCCGCGCCGGATGACGGTGACCGAGTCGGCGATCGAGCGGACCTCGTCCAGCTTGTGCGAGATGAACAGGAAGGTGTAGCCCTGCTCGCGCATCCCCCGGAGGGTGTCGAACAGCTCGTTCACCTCCTGCGGCACGAGGACGGCGGTCGGCTCGTCGAGGATGATGACCTTGGCGCCCCGGTAGAGGACCTTGAGGATCTCGACCCGCTGCCGGTCCGCGACGCCCAGCCGCTCCACGAGGACGCCGGGGTCGACGGACAGGCCGGTCTGGCCCGCCAGTTCGAGGATGCGCTTGCGCGCCCTGGCGCCGATGCCGTGCAGCGCTTCCGCGCCGAGGACCACGTTCTCCTGCACGGTCAGGTTGTCGGCGAGCATGAAGTGCTGGTGCACCATGCCGATGCCGACCTTGATGGCCTCGGCGGGGCTGCGGAACCGCACCTGCTCGCCGTTGACCTCGATGGTGCCCTCGTCGGGCTGCTGCATCCCGTACAGGATCTTCATCAGGGTGGACTTGCCCGCGCCGTTCTCACCGCACAGCGCGTGCACCTCGCCCTGGGCGACGCTCAGGTGGACGTCGCTGTTCGCCACGACGCCGGGGAAGCGCTTGGTGATCCCCGACAGGACGACAGCAGGGGTCGGTTTGCTCATGGAGGCTCCCTCAACCACGCGCCAGGCCCCGCGAAGATCGATTCGCGGGGCCCGGCGCGGTCGGTTCGGATCAGCTGGTGGGCTGGTCCGAGACGGTGATCTTGCCCTCGATGATCTGGGCCTTGTAGCCCTCGAGGACCGCCTGGAGGTCGGCGTCGATCTTGCCGCCCGAGGTGGAGTAGCCGACGCCGTCCGACTTGAGGTCGAAGACCTTCGGCAGGGAGGCCAGGTCGTTCTTGGCCGACGCCTTGATGAAGTCGTACACCGCCACGTCGACGCGCTTGATCATCGAGGAGACGATGACGTCCTTGCTCTCCGCGACGGTGGTCTGGTTGTACTGGTCGGAGTCGACGCCGATGGCCTTGACGTTCGCGGCCTTGGCGGCGGAGAAGACGCCCTTGCCCGAGGCGCCCGCGGCGTGGTAGAGCACGTCCGCGCCCGCGTCGATCTGGCCCTGCGCCGCGACCTGGCCCTTGGCCGGGTCCTGGAAGCCGGTGAAGTCGCCCGCCGGGGTCAGGTACTTCTTCTCGATCTTGACGTCCGGCGCGGCGGCCTTGGCGCCCTGAAGGTAACCGGCCTCGAACTTGCCGATCAGCGGGGTCTCGACGCCGCCGACGAAGCCGACGTGGCACTTGGCGCTCTGGTAGGCGGCGATGACGCCCGCCAGGAACGAGCCCTGCTCCTCGGCGAACACCAGCGGGGTCACGTTGGACGCGCCCTCGACGCTGCCGTCGACGATCGAGAACTTGACGTTCGGGAACTCCGGCGCGACCGTCTTGAGCGACTCCGCGTAGGCGAAGCCGACCGTGACGATGACGTTGAAGCCCTCGCTGGCCATCTGGCGCAGGCGGGTGACCTTCGCGTCCTCGGCCTCGTTCGGGGCCGCGGTCAGCTCCTTGACGTCCTTCAGGCCGAGGTCGGCCTTCGCCTTGTCCAGGCCCGCGGCGGCGGCGTCGTTGAACGACGCGTCACCGCGCCCGCCGATGTCGTACGCGAGGCCGACCTTGAGCGCGCTGCCGTCCACCTTCTCGGTGGTGGAGGCGCTCGTGGAAGACGTGGCGGCGGCGGCCGGGGGCTTCTCGGCGAACTTGCAGCCCTCACCGGCCGCGCTGGTGGACCCGCCACCCGTGGAACCGGTGTCCTTGGCGCACGCCGCCATGGACAGGACGCTGGTCAACGCGACAGCGGTGACCGCAAAGCCGCGCAGTTGACGACGCACTGCTCGTCTCCCTCCCTGCTCTGTCGAGCAGACAACTCCCGACTCGCAGCGGTCGGGCTCCGAGTGGTGGACCGTACCCCGTGGTAATGACGATCGCGCACGCGCAGGCCCGCCGTGACCTAATCGTTGGTGCCTCGACCCACTACCGCCACTCGACGTAACAATCTCGCCCCGTTCGGTGATCAACAACTACGCAGGGTGAGCTTTGAACCACGGTGGACGAACACCCGTAAAACACTCGGGAAGGCTGGGGCCAACGGCGGGGTCCCAGCCTTCCTTCGGTCAACGGTTGACAGAACACCCTGCTCCGGGCGTCCCGACGGGGTCTCGAGAACCGGTCGCGGCGGCCCCGGCGCCCGCCACCGGAACCCCCGTCCGGGCGAGTTGCGCCGGGTGGGCCATCACCGCCCGCATCCGCTGGTCCGTCCGGGTGAGCCGACCCCTGGGTGGCGGTGGTTAGCCCGTTGGTGGCACGTTGGATCCGCGTTGGCGGGCTGGGGTTCAGTCCAGTCTGCACCGGTATCCCCCCAGGAGGTTGGCGTTGGACCCCCAGCAGTGGCTTGGCAACTTCGAGGCCAAGCTGGCCGATCTGCAGCAGAAGTCGGCTGACCTCCAGGAGAACTACGCGGCGGCGAGCGCGACCGTGACCAGCCGCGACGGCGCGGTGAAGGTGACCGTGGGCCCGAACGGGGGCCTGCAGAACCTGGAGCTCGGCCACCGCGCGACCGAGCTGGGCGCCGCCCGGCTCACCGCGCTGATCATGGAGACCGCGCGGACCGCGCAGAAGCAGGCGGCCACGAAGGTCATGGAGGCCTTCGCGCCGCTCGGCGAGGGCACCGAGGCGATGCAGTTCGTCAGGGACTCCATCCCCGACGACGGCCCCGGCGCGGACGAGGACGAGCGGGACGACTACGCGGAGCCGGAGCCCGAGCCCCAGCGGCCCCAGGCCCCCCAGCAGCCGCCGGTCCCCCCGTACGCGCAGCAGCGCCCCGCTCCCGCGGCGCGACCGGCGGCGCGGCGGCCCGCCGAGGACGACGACGAGAACCAGCCGTGGTGAGCAGCGCAGCGACCGTAGTGACCGCAACAGCCGTGGTGAGCAGGAGGGCCTGAGCCGTGGAAGTCATGAACATCACCGAGGAGAACGAGCTCAAGGGCTCCCTCTTCATCTCGGCGTTCGACGAGCTGATCGACTCGGTGGGCAAGGAGGCCGAGACCGAGACCGAGCACGTCCTCGACATCACCTTCGCCGCCATCGGCGCGGCGTCGTCGCTGGCGATGCTGGCCGTCGACCCGTTCGGCACGATCCTGGGCGCGGGCATCGGCTGGCTCATCGAGCACCTGGTGTTCCTGCGCGAGCCCCTGGACATGCTCATGGGCGACCCCGACGACATCAACGCGAACGTCGAGGCGCACAAGGCGCAGGCGGCCGAGATGCGGGTCCTGGCGGAGGACCACCGCAAGGGCCTGACCAACGTCGACGGCTGGAGCGGCCAGTCCGCCGAGAGCTTCCAGAAGAACATGGAGCAGCTCGGCAGCGAGCTGGACTCGCTGGCCAACTCGGTCGAGACCAAGGCGAAGATCGTCGCGATCTGCGGGATGCTCGTGCAGGTCCTGCGCGAC
>NZ_JBQGCX010001026.1:0-7461 GCF_052038725.1 Actinosynnema sp. | reverse complement strand
GCCGTGGCCTCGCTGGGCGAGCAGCCCTTCCGGGCCAACCAGCTGTCGAACCACTACTTCGGCAGGCTCACCGTCGACCCCGACGCCATGACCGACATCCCGGCCTCGGCCAGGGAGAAGCTGGTCGGCGACCTCATGCCCCCGCTGTGGACCGAGGTCCGCAGCGTGGAGGCCGACGCGGGGACCACCCGCAAGACGCTGCTGCGCGCCCACGACGGGACGCTGGTGGAGAGCGTGCTCATGCGCTACCCCGACCGCGCGACCCTGTGCATCTCCAGCCAGGCGGGCTGCGGCATGGCGTGCCCGTTCTGCGCCACCGGCCAGGGCGGGCTCCAGCGCAACCTGTCCACCGCCGAGATCGTCGACCAGGTCCGGCGCGGCGCCGCCGCCATGCGCGACGGCCTGCTCCCCGGCGGGCCCGGCAGGCTCTCGAACATCGTGTTCATGGGCATGGGCGAGCCGCTGGCCAACTACAAGCGGGTCATCGAGGCCGTGCACCGCATCTGCGACCAGGCCCCGGCGGGCCTGGGCATCTCGCAGCGCTCGGTCACCGTATCCACGGTCGGCCTGGTCCCGGCGATCCGCAAGCTGACCGAGGAGAACCTGCAGGTCAGGCTCGCGGTGTCGCTGCACACCCCGGACGACGAGCTGCGCGACACGCTCGTGCCGGTGAACACCCGCTGGAAGGTCGCCGAGGTCATGGAGGCCGCGCGCGGCTACGCCGACCGCACCGGCCGCCGGGTGTCCATCGAGTACGCGCTGATCAGGGACATCAACGACCAGGGCTGGCGGGCGGACATGCTCGGCAAGCTGCTGCGCAGGCACCTCGGCCCGCTGGTGCACGTCAACCTGATCCCGCTCAACCCCACGCCCGGCTCGAAGTGGGACGCCTCGCCCAAGCCCGTGGAGCGCGAGTTCGTGCGGCGGGTCAAGGAGCAGGGCGTCGAGTGCACGGTGCGCGACACCAGGGGCCAGGAGATCGCGGCGGCCTGCGGGCAGCTCGCCGCCGAGGGCTGAGCCTCGCCCGAACGGCCGAACGCCCGGCGCTCGCACCACGAGCGCCGGGCGTTCGCGCGTCCGAGCCCGGCCCGAGGGGGCCGGAACCGCCGTCAGCGCCGCCCAGCGCGTCCCGACCCGGCCCGGCGGTCCAGGGGCGGGCCGCGTCCTTCCGGAACCGCACGGGGCCGTTCAGCGCCCGCCGTGCGCCAGGTCGATGATCGCGTCGCGGGTCGGGTCGCCCGCCCGCATGTCCAGCCGCACGGTCCTGGGCACCCGTCGCGCGGTGTGCACGACCTGGATGTGCCGCTGCTCGATCGTCACGCCCCGCACGTCCGCCACCGGGATCGAGTACGAGTTCCCCGCTGCCGGGAACCGCACCCGGATCGACTCGGCCCCGGCCACCACCTGGAGCCCGCCGGTCAACCTGCTGACCGGCACCACCCCGAGTACCCCCGCGCACCAGGACCGCGCCACCGCCCCCTCCGGCATCGGCGCGGCCTTGAGCACGTGCACCTGCCGCCACGCGAGCAGCGCGAGCGCCACCACCACGACCAGCGCGGACACCCAGGTCGCGGTGAACGGCGCCCCGCTCGGGTCGGTGGCGAGCAACCCCGTCCCCACCGCGACGAGCAGCGCCAAGACGCCCCACAGCGCCCTCTGCAACCAGACGACCTTCATCCCTCTCCCTCTGCCCCGGACCCCCACCACGATTCTGCCCTGAGCGGGTGACGGGGAGTGCCCGGTTACCATCCGGGGTGTGAAGGTGGTCGCGGACAGGTACCAGGTCATCCGTGAGCTGGGCCGCGGGGGCATGGGGGTGGTGTGGCTCGCCGAGGACCGCGTCATCGGTCGTCAGGTCGCGCTCAAGGAGCTGCGCACCTCCTCCCCGGCTGAGCGGGAGCGGGTGCTGCGCGAGGCGCGCACGGCGGGCAGGCTCAACTCGCCCTCGGTCGTCACCGTGCACGACGTGGTGGTCGAGGAGGGCACCGCCTACATCGTGATGGAGCTGGTCAGCGCGCCGACGCTGGCCGACCTCATGCCGCTGCCCGCCGACCGCGTCGCCGCCATCGGGCTCGCCGTGCTGGACGCGCTCGACACCGCGCACGCGGCGGGCATCGTCAACCGGGACGTCAAGCCCGGCAACGTCATGGTGCTGCCCAACGGCCAGGTCAAGCTCGCCGACTTCGGCATCGCCCGCGCCATGGACGACCCCAGGCTCACCGCGAACGGCGGCGTCATGGGCTCGCCCGGCTACATGGCCCCCGAGCTGTTCGCGGGCCAGCCGCCCGCGCCGCCGTCGGACATGTGGGCGCTCGGCGCGACCCTGTTCGAGGCCGTCGAGGGCCGCTCCCCGTTCGAGCGCGCCACCACCGCCGCCACCGTGCACGCCGTGCTCAACGAGCGCCCCGTGCCCACCCACCTGGCCGGACCGCTGTCCGAGGTCGTGCTCGGCCTGCTCTCGCAGGCCCCCGCGACCCGGTTCACCGCGCAGCAGGCGCGGGCCGGGCTCCAGCGCGCGGCGAGCGCCGACGCGGAGACCGTGGTCTTCCCGAAGGCGGACGACGGGCGGGATGTGCGCAAGATCGCAGTCGTCGGCGGCGGGGTCGCCGCGGTGCTCGCGCTGACCGCCGCGTTCGTGCTCCTGCCCGACGACGATCCGGGGGAGCGCGCGGTGGCCAGCACGCCGTCGCCCACCTCCGCCACGTCCGCGCCCGCGAGCAGCAGCCCCGCCCCGTCCAGCTCCGCGCCGCCGAGCAGCAGCACCACGACCACCACCACGTCCACGCCCCCCGCGCCGCCCCGGATCGTGCCGCTGGCCCGCTTCAAGGGCCAGGACAACTGGAGCTACACCGGGTCGTCGCTGCTGGACGTGCCGATGGGCTACGCGCCGGACAAGGCGCTCGGCATGGTGCTCACCCAGCAGGAGGGCGGCACCCGGCCGCTCTACTCGTGCCAGGTCAAGGACTCACCCGGACGCATGACGTCGCTGTCGGCGACGTGCGAGACGCAGCGCGTCTACGGGGTGGTGGGCTACGTCTACGAGAGCCAGCCGCCCGCCGACAAGCCCTCGCAGGAGCTGTTCCGCTGCAAGGCGGGGGACCGGCACTTCGACTCGAACGAGAAGCACTGCGACGGCCAGCAGCTGGAGTTCTCGCTCGGCTGGGTCCTCGTCGACCGCGAGCAGTGAGCGCTCCAGCGGTGACGCGGGGAACCGCGTGACGGGAGGGTGGTCCGCGCTGCGCGGCAGCGCGGGACCCCACCCGCTCCGCTCAGCGCCGGGAGGTCTTCTGCTCCCGCACCTGGAACCACACCCGGGCGGCGGCCAGCGAGACGCCGGTGCCGATCACCCAGATGTTCTCGACGCGACCGTGGTGGTTGCCGATCAGCAGCGAGAAGACGGCCAGCGTCGACAGCCAGCCCGCGATCAGGATGCCCTTGGGGAACGTGCCGTGCCAGCCCCACTCGGCCGACGGCTCCTCAACGGGGTCGACCGCGGGACGCCTGTCCAGTTCAGACGACGAAGACACAGCCGCACGACCTTCCTGCCGAACACTCGATGAACCCGCCAATCGTCGCACACGGCGAGCGCGCGCGAGACGTGAGGTGCGCGTCCCCGCGCGCGCCGTCTACCCTGCTCTCCGCGCGCTCGCGCCGATCCAGACCCCCGGCGGCACCTCCCGGACGACCCCGACGAGGTTCCGCGCTGCCCGCAGGAAGGTGAGCAGTTGACCGAGCCCGGCTTCCAGCCCGCGCAGGGGCGGATGCCCGACACCCACGCCCCGGTCGAGGTCGGCCTGCACGGCGTGACGAAGCGGTTCTCCGACCAGGTCGCCGTGGACGGGATCGACCTGAACGTCCACGAGGGCGAGTTCTTCTCCGTCCTCGGCCCGTCCGGCTGCGGCAAGACCACCCTGCTGCGGATGATCGCCGGCTTCGCCGACCCGGACGAGGGCCGCATCGAGCTGGACGGCGTCGACATGGTCGGCGTGCCGCCCTACCGGCGCGACGTCAACACCGTCTTCCAGTCCTACGCCCTGTTCCCGCACATGAGCGTGTGGGACAACGTCGCCTACGGCGTCAAGCGCAAGGGCGTGCGCGGGGCCGCGCTGAAGAAGGCCGTCGGCGAGCACCTGGAGCTGGTGCGGCTCGGGCAGTTCGCCAAGCGCCGCCCCGCCCAGCTGTCCGGCGGGCAGCAGCAGCGCGTGGCCATCGCCCGCGCGCTCGCCGCCGGCCCGCGCCTGCTGCTGCTCGACGAGCCGCTCGGCGCGCTGGACGCGGTGCTGCGCAAGGAGCTGCAGATCGAGCTGATGCGCATCCAGCGCGAGGTCGGCACCACCTTCCTCTACGTCACCCACGACCAGGAGGAGGCCCTCGTGCTCTCCCACCGGATCGCGGTGATGAACGCCGGGAAGCTGGAGCAGGTCGGCTACCCCGAGGACGTCTACGAGCGGCCCGCCACCCGGTTCGTCGCGGGCTTCATCGGCACCTCGAACATCCTGGCCGCCACCGTGTCCGGCGCGGACGGGTCCTGGGTCGAGCTGGACTCGCCCGGCGTCACCCGGCTGCGCGCCGCGCTCCAGCGCGACGTCAGGCACGGCCAGCGCGTGGAGGCCACGGTGCGCCCGGAGAAGGTGCACCTGTACGACGAGGACGAGCAGGCCCCCGGCGGCTGGTGCGAGTTGACCGGGGTGGTGCGCGACGTGGTCTACACGGGCGTGTCCACCCAGTACGTGGTCGACCTCCCCGGCGGCGGGGAGCTGGTCGCGTTCGCGCAGAACACCCGTCGCGTCGACGACGCGGGCTCGCCGGGGCAACCCGTGCGGATGGCCTGGGACCCCGAGTACACCGTCCTGTTGGAGAAGAGCGCCGATGACTGACCAGAACCTCCGGATCGCCCGCATCTGGGACCCTGGAAACGCCCGCGTGACGCGGCGTTCGATGTTCCGCGCCAGCGCGTTCTTCGCGCTCGCCGCCACCGGCGCGTGCGGCGTCGGCCAGGCGCCCGGCGGCTCGACGTCCAGCGCGCCCTCGGCGGCCAAGGCCGTCAACGCGGTGGACGAGCCGAAGCTGAACTTCTACAACTGGACCGACTACATCGCCGACGACACGCTGTCCGGGTTCACCGAGGCGTCCGGCGTCCAGGTCACGTACGACAACTTCAGCACCAACGACGAGCTGGAGGCCAAGATCGCCTCCGGTGCGGCCGGCTACGACCTCGTGGTGCCCAGCGACAACTTCCTGCGCCGCTTCCTGCGCTCGGACCTGGTCCTGCCGCTGGACCACGACCTCATCCCGAACCTGAAGAACCTGGAGACCAGGTTCACCGAGGCCGACTACGACGCGGGCAACCGGTACTCCGTGCCGTGGGCCTGGGGCACCACGGGCCTGGCCTACTCCAAGTCGCAGCTGGGCGACGCCGTCACCGGCTTCTCCGCCTACGACCTGGCCGCCGCGCAGGGCCGCAGCACGATCCTGGACGAGGCGCGCGACGCGCTCGCCATCGGCCTGCTCACGCTCGGGTTCGACCCGAACACCACCGACGCGGGCCAGCTCGACCAGGCCGTCGCCGCGCTGCTGGAGCTCAAGCGCAAGATCGGCCAGATCAACTCCGACGTGATCGAGCCGCTCACCTCCGGCCAGGTCCCGCTCGCCCAGTCCTACTCCGGCGACGCGTTCCAGGCCCGCGAGGCCAACGAGGACATCGCCTACGCCATCCCCACCGAGGGCGGGCTGTCCTACGTGGACCTGCTGTGCATCCCCAAGCAGGCCCCGCACGCGGCCAACGCGCACGCGTTCATCAACTACATCCTGGAGCCGAAGGTCGGCGCCGCGCTCGCCAACGCGGTGCGCTACGGCAGCCCGAACGCCGCGGCCAAGGAGTTCATCGAGCCGGAGCTGCTGGGCGACCCGCTGGTCTACCCGTCCGAGGAGCAGCTGGCGAAGCTGCCGTTCACCAAGGACCTCGGGGCCGAGGCCGAGGCCCGCTACGCCGACGCCTGGACCAAGGTCAAGACGGGCTGATGGCGCGGCGCCCTCCCCGCTGGCTGGTCGCCACCGGCCTGCTCACCCCGACCGGGCTGTGGCTCGGCCTGTTCCTCGTCGCGCCACTGGCGCTGGTGGTGCAGTTCAGCTTCGCCACCCGCGACACCGGGATCGCCCGCGCCGTCCTGCCCTGGACGGTCGACGCCTACCGGACCGCGCTCGACCCGGCGTTCCTGCCGATCTTCGGGCGCACCCTGGCGTACGCCGCCGCCACCACGCTGCTGTGCCTGGTGCTCGGCTTCCCGCTGGCGTGGTTCACCGCGCGGCACGCGGGCCGGTTCCGCACCGCGATGCTGGCGGCGGTGCTCGTGCCGTTCTGGTCCAGCTACCTGGCGCGCGTCTACGCCTGGAAGGCGCTGCTGGACGGCGACGGCCTGGTCAACCGGGTGCTGGAGCAGGTCGGGCTCGGCCGCGACGGCGGGTTCCTGCTCACCCACGGCGCGGTCGTGCTCGGCCTGACCTACGGGTTCCTGCCGTTCATGGTGCTGCCGCTGTACGTGGCGTGCGAGCGGTTCGACCACCGGCAGGTCGAGGCGTCCTACGACCTCGGCCACGGCCGGGTGTCCACGTTCGTGCGGGTCGTGCTGCCGGGCGTGGCCCCCGGCGTGCTCGCGGGCTCGCTGCTGGTGCTGGTGCCCGCGGCGGGCGACTTCGTGACGCCCAAGCTGCTCGGCGGCGTGGACCAGAGCACGTTCGGCAGCGTCATCGACGACCAGTTCCGGGGCGGCAACAACTGGCCGCTCGGGTCGGCCATGGCGGTGCTGCTGCTGGTGCTGGTGGTCGTCGTGCTGGTGCTGCGCGGCAAGCGCGGGGAGGACGTGCTGTGAGGCGGCGGCCCTGGGTGCTGGGCGCCTCGGCGTTCGGCGTGCTCGCGTTCCTGTACGCGCCGATCCTGTGGCTGGCGGCGGTCTCGTTCAACGAGTCCCGCTCGCTCAGCCGCATCACCGGCCTGTCCACCAAGTGGTACGGCGAGCTGTTCGCCGACGACCGGGTCATGTCGGCGCTGGCGCTGACCCTGCGGCTGGCGCTGGCCAGCGCCGCGATCGCCACGGTGATCGGGTCGCTGGCCGCGTTCGGGCTGCGCAGGGCGTTCCCCGGACGCGGCGCGTGGACGGTGCTGCTGAGCCTGCCGCTGGTGGTGCCCGAGGTGGTGCTGGGCGTGGCGGTGCTCGGGTTCTGCGTGAAGCTCGCGGGCATCCCGCTCGGGTTCGGCGCGCTGCTCGTCGCGCACGTCGCGTTCACGCTCAGCTACGTGGTCGTGGTGGTGCGGGCGCGGGTGTCCGGGCTGGACTCGCGCCTTGAGGAAGCGGCGGCCGACCTGGGCGCCTCGCCGCTGGTCGCGTTCCGCACGGTCACCTGGCCGCTGGTGGCCCCGGCGGTGGGGGCGGGCGCGGCGTTCGCGTTCCTGCTCTCGTTCGA
>NZ_JBQGCX010001025.1:0-1779 GCF_052038725.1 Actinosynnema sp. | reverse complement strand
TGCTGCTGGACAACGCGATGCGCACCGCGATCGCCGAACGCGTGCCGACCTGCCTGGTCCTGCCGCACGACGTGCAGCGCGCCGACGCCGTCGAGGACCCGCCGCACACCCACGGCGTGGTCCCCTCCTCGGCCGTCACCGCCCGCCCGCGCGTGCTCCCCCGCCAGGACGACCTGCGCCGGGCAGCCGACGTCCTCAACGCAGGCCACCGCGTGGCCCTGCTCGTCGGCCGCGGCGCGGCGGGCGCCGAGCACGAGATCACCAGGCTGGTGGAGACCCTCGGCGCGGGCGTCACCACGTCCCTGCTGGGCAAACCGGTCCTGCCGGAAGGGCCGCCCTGGCACACCGGCGTCATGGGCCACCTGGGCACCACCGCGTCGGCCGAGCTGATGGCGGGGTGCGACACGCTGCTGATCGTGGGCAGCAACGACCCGTGGACCGAGTTCTACCCGGAGCCCGGCCGGGTCCGCGCCGCGCAGATCGACGTCGACGCCCGCGTGGTCGGCAGCAAGCACCCGGTGGAGGCCGCGCTGGTCGGCGACGCCCGCGAGTCCCTGCGCGCCCTGCTCCCCCTCCTGCGCCGCAACCCCGACCGGAGCTGGGAGCGCCGGGTCGCCACCGCCACCACCCGCTGGCGCCAGGTCGCCGAGGACCGCGCGAACACCCCCGCGACCCCGCTCAACCCGGAGCTGGTGGTGCGCGAGCTGTCCACCCACCTGCCGCCGGACGTGCGGGTCGCGGTGGACGTCGGCTCCTCCACCTACTGGTACGCCCGCCACCTGGCCCTGCCACCGGGCGCGCCCGCGCACACCTCCGGCTACCTGGCCACGATGGGCTGCGCCCTCCCCTACGGCCTGGCGGCGAAGCTGGACGCCCCGGACCGCCCGGTGGTGGCGCTGGCAGGCGACGGGGCGATGCAGATGAACGGCCTGCTGGAGCTGATCACCCTGGCCGATCGCTGGCGCACCTGGTCCAACCCGCGGTTCGTGGTGCTGGTGCTGCACAACCAGGACCTGAACGAGGTCACCTGGGAGCAGCGCGAGATGGAGGGCGACCCGCGCTTCCCGGCGTCACAACGGGTCCCGGCGTTCCCGTACGCGGCGCACGCCGAACTGCTGGGCCTGCGCGGCATCCGGGTCGACTCCCCGGACCAGCTCGACAAGGCCTGGCGCGAGGCGTTCGCCGCCGACCGCCCGGTGGTCGTGGAGGCGGTGGTGGACCCGGCCGTGCCGCTGCTGCCGCCGAACCTGCCGCAGGAGAAGGCCGAGGCGGTGCTGCGGGGCCTGGAACAGGAACCCGACAGCGACGCGGAACGCGCGAACGTGCGGCGCCAGTCCTGACCGGACCCCGTTAGCGGACCTGCACTTGGCGGACGGCGTCGCCGAGCGCGAGGGCGACGCCGTCCGAGCCCTACCCCGCTCCCCCACCGCTCACCGAGGTGATCTCGTCCACGTCCAGCGAGACCACCGCCCCCGGAGGCAGCGCGATCGCGGGTAACGCCCCGGGCCGGTACCCGACCAAGCACCCCAACGCCCTGGTCACCATCCCGGCCCCGGTGGCCGGATCGGCCCGCACCTCCCACCCGGAGTGCCCGTCCACCGGTTCCCGCCGCCGCAGCACCACCCGCCGAGCCCGCTCGGCGCCCACCTCGACGTCCACCCCGTCGGCGAGGTCCGGCGGAGCAGCCGCAGTGATCGCCCGCTGCGCGCGCGTCAACCGGAACACCCGACTCAGGTTGGTGTGCCAGGGCCACCGCTCGGCCGAGTGCGCCCAGAACAC
>NZ_JBQGCX010001024.1:0-2092 GCF_052038725.1 Actinosynnema sp. | reverse complement strand
GTGTTCTGGGCGCACTGCGCCTGCCTGCTCGGAGGGGACGAGATGTAGCCGTGCGCGAACGCCGGGGCGCTCGGCAGCGCCACGACGGCCAGCGGCGCGACGAGCGCCCCGGTGGCCAGTGCCGCGATCCTTCGGCGGAGTTGCATGGTCGGCTCCCATCGGACGGGCGGTACGCGGTGAGGCGAACGCCGACCTGGCAGCGTGCGGTGCGAGGAGAGAACCGCATTGGCTCGGTCGTTCACCAATGCGGCGGCCGGTCTAGACCATACTCTGCGTGACCGGGTGGTGACAACGGTCACTCGGATCAGTCAGCAGCACCACTCGGTCGAGCCCTGGGTCGAACCCGAGGACCGGGTGGGCCTCGCTCCCGCCCTCCGACGTCATGCGCACCGGCTTGCCCAGCTCCCGCCCGATCTCGCCGAGGAACCCGCAGAGGACGTCGACGCCGTCCTGACCTTGCAGCTCCCGCAGGTCGACGTCAAAATCGATCTTCTCGGCCGACCTGGGGCGGAAGATCACCAGCACCCCTGGAGCCGGGTGGACCCTCAGCTCCACCACCTCGGCGCCCACCGGGCGTGCCAGCGCCTCGGCGGCCGGGGGCAGCGGCGCGGCTGCGCCGCCCTGGACGAGCTCCCACCGCCAACCACGCGCCTCGACCAGGTCGAACACCGCCTGCCAGTCCTCCGCCGACGTGTCCGGGACGAACACGTCGGGGAGCGCCCCCATCAGCTCGGGGTCGAAGAAGCTCCTGACCTCGTCCCAGCGAAGATCCGACATGCCGCCATGGTGGCCGGTCCGCGACGCGGTCGCCGCCGGATTTCGCGGGCGGCTGGCTCGTGCGGCACGGCGCCGGGCCATGTCGCCCTCCCGCGCGGTTCTGCTACCTTCCCGTCGACCGTGCTGCGAGCCGAGGAGGTGGTACCCGTGAACGCTGTGACGTGGGTGCTCCCCTCAGGGGTCGCGGTCGGGCGGTAGGTCGTCCGGGAGCGCCGTTCACCAGCTCTCCCGAAAGGCACGACCATGATCCAGTTCACTTCCGAGCAGCGCCTCGACGGCGGAGTGCTCGAACGCCCCTTCGCGCTCGACGGCGTTCCCGGCGTCCTGTGGACGGCCGAGAACGCCTCCGGCGCCGCCCCGCTGATCCTGCTCGGCCACCCCGGTGGGCTCGCCGGGATGCGGCCCCGGCTGCTGGAGCGGGCCCGGCGGTGCGTCGCGTCCGGCTTCGCCGCGGCGACCCTCGAACTGCCCGGCGCGGGCGACCGGCCCCGGCTGCCCGACGTCGACCAGGCCCGCGCCGACCTGCGGCGGGCCCTGGAGGCGGGGGAGGCGGTGGGGGGTGACGTCGTCGACCGGCTCGTCCTGCCGCTGGTCGAGCGGGCGGTTCCCGAGTGGCGGGGGCTCCTGGACGGGCTGCTCGCGCTGCCGGGGATCGGCGGACCGGTCGGGTACTCCGGTGGGGTGATCTCGATCGGGGTGCGGTTGGCGGCCGTCGAGCCCCGGATCGTGGCCTCGGTGCTGTTCGCGGGCAGCTACGTGCCCCGGAGCACCACCGAGGAGGCCCGGCGGGTGTCGATCCCGCTGCTCGTCCTGCTCCAGTGGGACGACCGGTGGAACGACCGGGGGATGGCGCTCGACCTGTTCGACGCGTTCGGGTCCGCCGAGAAGACGTTGCACGCCAACACGGGCGGGCACACCGGCGTCCCGGCGTTCGAGGGGGACGACGTCGACCGGTTCTTCCGGCGGCACCTGGCGTGAGCGCGGGGCCGGGGGCGCGTCCCCCGGCCCTCACCCCTCCCGCGCCTGGCGCTCGACCATGGCCACCAGGGTCGCGACCAGCTCCTCGGCCGTCGCGCCCCACTTGGCCTCGGACGGGTCGCCGTTGGCCTCCATGGTGGTGATGCCGTGCGCGCTGGTCAGCAGCAGTCCCGCGAAGCGGGGAGCCTTGGCCGGGCCGACCAGGTCGGCGACGGCGGCCAGGAACTCCGCCTCCGCGCGGGCCGCCGCGCCCGTGGCCGCCTCGATCGCGGCTCGGTCACCTGATGGATGGGCGAACATCAGCCGGTAGAGGTGCGGGTGGTTGCGGCCCGTGGAC
>NZ_JBQGCX010001023.1:0-4851 GCF_052038725.1 Actinosynnema sp. | reverse complement strand
GCGCGCTGTTCCTGCTCGCGACCTGCGAGTTCGCGCTCCACCCCGCCGGTCACGACCAGTCGGAGACGGCCTACCAGGTGGTCCGCTATCAACACGTGGGAACGCTCCGAGGAGGAGCCGTCCCCCACCTGGAGGTCCATGAGGATGTTGAGGTCTAGAGCGGCCTCCAGCAGATCCGGCTCGTCGTCCGGCAGGTCGGTCTCGGTGAGCGAGGTGAACAGGTCCGGGTGCTCGTGGTCCAGCCACCAAACTGTCATCGGGCTGCGGTCCTTGCCACGACCGCGGGCTTTGCCCGTGGCCTGGAAGCCCAACGACTCCCACATGGTGCTGAGCGCGTAGTCGTCCCGGCACTTGGCGCGAATGCCCCAGCGGGAAGCGTGCCGCTCCTTGATCTCCTCGATCAGCGCGCGTGCCACGCCCGTGCCCCGTGCTTCCTGGGACACGCAGAGGTGCGAAAGCGCGACCTTGTTGTTCCGGGGCAGACGGAAGAGCGCGTACCCCGTCACCACGTCGTCGACCGAGGCCACCAGCAGACCACCTCGGTAGGCCGCTTCCTCGAACGCCCCGGCAGGCATCAACCCCAGGGTGCTCTTGTGCCGCTTGCTCAAGTCGATGGCCGCTCGAACCGCGTTGTCACCCGGTCGCGCCTCGTCAACCCTGATCGCGCCCATGTGAAGATCGTCCAACCGACGACCTGATCGGGGTAGGGGTTTCTCGGATCGAACCACCGAATGGCGCAGCGGGGCAGGTGGTGTAGCACCGCAAAAGAAGAACGCCGTACCGCATTCGATGCGGTACGGCGTTCCGGTGGTGCCCCCGGCAGGATTCGAACCTGCGCACCCGCCTCCGGAGGGCGGTGCTCTATCCCCTGAGCTACGGGGGCCGTAGCTACGGGCAGAAGCTTAGCGCATGGTCGCCACCCCGTTTCACCACCCCCTCCACTCCGCTCTCCGGCCCGGCTGAGCTGGGGGTTTTCCGAAGTTTCACCGGAACGTGGGGAGCTGGCACCCGGTTGGGCGGTGTGGCCCTGGGGAGGGGTGCGGAACGATACGGCTCGACCACTGGGATGTGTTGCATACATGCGCATGTCACTATATGTTCCCCCCATGGGACACGGGCACGGGCATGGGCACGGTGGTGGGGCTTCGCTCGGGAGCGCGCACGTCGGCAGGCTCTGGATCGCCTTCGGGGTGGGCGCCGGGTTCATGGTCGTCGAGTTCGTCGTGGGGCTCGCCACGGGATCGCTCGCGCTGCTCTCGGACGCCGCCCACATGCTCACCGACGTGCTCGGCGTCGGCATGGCGCTCGCGGCCATCCTCATCGCCCGGCGGGCGCAGGCCCGCAACAGCCGGACGTTCGGGCTCTACCGGGCCGAGGTGCTCGCCGCCCTCGCCAACGCGCTGCTGCTCTTCGGGGTCGCGGGCTACGTGGTCCACGAGGCCGTCCAGCGGCTCGGGGATCCGCCCGCCGTCCCCGGACTCCCGGTGATCGCCGCCGCCACCGCGGGGCTCCTCGCCAACGTCGTCTCGTTCCTCGCCCTCCGCGAGGGCGCCAAGGAGAGCATCAACGTCCGAGGGGCCTACCTGGAGGTGCTAGCCGACCTCATCGGGTCCGTCGGCGTGCTCATCAGCGGGTTCGTCACGCTCGTCTTCGGGTGGCGGTACGCCGACCCGGTCATGGGCGTCGCCATCGGCCTCTTCGTGCTCCCGCGCACCTGGAAGCTCGCGGGCAACGCCCTGCGCATCCTCTTCCAGCACGCCCCCGAGCGCGTCGACGTCGCCGCCATGGAGGCCGACCTCGCCCAGCTGCCCGGCGTCGCCGAGGCGCACGACCTGCACGTCTGGACCCTCACCTCCGGCATGGAGGTCGCCTCCGCGCACCTCGCCACCCGCGGCGGCGCTGACCCGGCCGTGGTGCTCCAGGCCGCGCAGGAGCTGCTCGCGCAGCGGTACCACATCGAGCACGCCACGCTCCAGGTGGAACCAGGGGACTCCGCGGACCGCTGCCGCGAAATCCCCTGGTAGCCACCACCTACAAGCCCGTGCACTGGCCCGACTTCGGGCCCTTCACCTCGTTCGGCCAGCCGTGGTCCACCGGGGCCGGGTCACCGCCCGAGCAGGACAGCGGACCGGCCACGGCGTTGCCCGCCAGGAGCGTGCCGCCGCGACCGCCGACCACCGAGACCGGGCCCGCCACGCGCGCCAGCTCCAGCGAGACCTCGCCGGTCGTCCCGGTCACCGACACCGGACCGGCCACCTCGGTCTCCACCAGCACCACCGCCGACGCGCCCGCCGCCGACACCGGACCGCGCACCACCGAGTCGAACGAGTACAGCGCCGCGCCCGCCCCGACCGTGACCGGCCCCGACACCACCGCGCCGGTCAGGCACACCGTCCCGGACCCGACCGCCAACGGGCCCGCGTGCTCACCGGACACCACCCGGTCGCAGGTGGCGAACGGCTTCGCCAGCAGCTCGAACTCCGCCAGCGCGGCCGACCCCGGCAGTTCGAGGCGGTAGTGCCGGTAGTGGCCGGGGCGCGCGATCTTGAACGCCCTGGTCTGCTTCCGGTCGGCGAACCCCTGCCCGGACCGCTCGTCCACCGCGACCCACGTCTTCCCGTCGTACGAGCCCTTCAGCACCCACGAACCGGGGTCCGCGCCCGCCGCCCTGCCCGACGTCAGCGTGTAGAACTCCGCCTTCTCCCGCCGGTCCGGCGCCGCGACCTGCACCCACGACACCGCCGACTCGGTCGCCGACGTGTCGTCCACCAGCGGCCCCACCGGACCGGACGCGGTCGTCGACGCGGCCGTCACCACGTCCCGCAGCGGTGTCGGCGCCGCCGGACCCGTGGTCAGCGACGGCGGAGCGGCGTCCGGGCCGCTGGCCCACGTCGAGGGCGCCGCGCCCATCTCGAAGTCCAGCACCGCTCCGCCCGCGAGCACCGAGTGCGGCAGGTGCGCCTTGTCCCACGCCTTCCCGTTGACCTTCAACGACTGCACGTACACGTTCGACGCGCTGTTGCCCGGCGCGTTCACCACCAGCTTGCGACCGCCGCCCAGGTCCACCGTGGCCTTGGTGAACAGCGGCGACCCGACCGCGTAGCTCGCGCTGCCCATCTGCAGCGGGTAGAACCCCAGCGCGCTGAACAGCCACCACGCCGACTGCTCGCCGTTGTCCTCGTCGCCGGGGTAGCCCTGGCCGATCTCGCTGCCCAGGTACAGCCGCGACAGGACCTCCCGCACCTTCTCCTGGGTCTTCCACGGCTGCCCGGCGTAGTCGTACATGTAGGGGATGTGGTGCGAGGGCTGGTTGCTGTGCCCGTACTGCCCCATCCGCACGTCCCGCGCTTCGAGCATCTCGTGGATGACCCCGCCGTACGACCCGACCTTCGTGGCCGTCTCGGGCGTCGCGAAGAACTGGTCCAGCTTCTTCGCCAAGCCCTCCTTGCCGCCGTGCAGGTTCGCCAGCCCCTGCCCGTCGTGCGGCACGGTGAACGCCATGTTCCAGCCGTTGGTCTCGGTGTAGTCGTGCCCCCACACCTCCGGGTCGTACTGCCCGGCGGGCAGCCGCCACGAGCCGTCCGGCTTGCGGCCCTGGAAGAACCCGACCGACGGGTCGAACATGGTCACGTAGTTCAGCGCCCGCTCGCGGAAGTACTCGTGCTGCTCCAGGTACTCCGCCTTGCCGGTCTCCTCGTGCAGCGCCTTCGCCATGGTGGCGATGCCGTAGTCGTTGACGTAGCCCTCCAGCGCCCACGACATGCCCTCGCCGGTGGCGGTGGACGTGTAGCCCTTGAACACCGACGTGTCGAGCCCCTTGCGGCCCACGCTCGCGTTCGGCGGGGTCACCGTCGCGTTCTTCACCGCCGCCGCGAACGCCGCCTCCGCGTCGAACCCGCCGACGCCCTTGAGGTACGCGTCCGCGAACGCCACGTCGGAGCTGGTGCCGGTCATCAGGTTCGCGTAACCGGGGGAGGACCAGCGGGAGATCCAGCCGCCGTCCCGGTACTGCTCCACGAACCCGTCGACCATCTCACCGGCCTTCTCCGGCGTCAGCAGGCTGTACGCGGGCCAGGTGGTCCGGTAGGTGTCCCAGAACCCGTTGTTGACGTACACCTTCCCGTCGACGACCTGCGCGCCGGTCCGCGTCGGCGTGCTGGCCCCGCCCGCCCGCACGGGGCTCGCGTACCGGTACTCCGGCTCGGCCGCCGTCCCGGTGTTCTCGAAGCCCGAGTTCGGGTACAGGTACAGCCGGTACAGGTTGGAGTACAGCGTAGTCAGCTGGTCCCGGCTCGCGCCTTCGACCTCCACCTTGCCGAGGATGTCGTCCCACGCGCCCTGCGCCCGGTCGCGCACCGACTCGAAGGTGTCCGAAGTGGACACCTCCAGGTCGAGGTTCCTCTTGGCCTGCTCCACGCCCAGCAGCGAGGTGGCGATCCGCAGCGTCACGGTCTTCTCGGCCGACGTGTCGAACCGCAGGTACCCGGCGACGTTGTCCCGCCCGGCCCCGGTGAGCTTCCCGCTGCCGGTGACCGGCCGGTCCACCTCCCCGTACACGAACAGCCGCGTCGCGCCCGCGGACAACCCGCTGCGCACGTCGGAGAACCCGCTCACCACGCCGTTCTCGGCGTCCAGCGTCAACCCGCCCTCGTTGGTGACGTTGTCGAACACCAGGTTCGAGGCGTCGTCGACGAAGGTGAACCGGAACACCGCCGCGTGGTCGGTCGGCGCGATCTCGGTCCTCATGCCGTTCTCGAACGTGACGCCGTAGTAGTGCGCCTGGGCGATCTCGTTGGCGTGCTGGAACGGCAGCGAGCGCAGCGCCCGGTCGGCGGTGGGCGTCCCGGTGGT
>NZ_JBQGCX010001022.1:0-2299 GCF_052038725.1 Actinosynnema sp. | reverse complement strand
GTCCAGGTCCTTGATGACGGCGGCGAGGTCGTCGGTGAACGCGCGGCTGCTCACGTCCATGACGACCGCGACCCTGGTGATGGCTCCCCTGGCCTGCGCGCCCAGCTCCACCATGGTGGAGATCAGCTCGGGCGGCAGGTTGTCCACGACGAACCAGCCGAGGTCCTCAAGGCACTTCGCGGCGGTGGACCGGCCCGCCCCCGACAGGCCCGTCACCACCGCGACCTCGATGCCGGACTTCTCCCCGGCGGTTTCGCTCACGTTCGCTCCCCTTCGGTACCGGCCGCCGCGCCCAGTCTGGCGCGCACGGCCTCGGCGGTGCGCCGTCCCACGCCGGGCACCCCGCTGATCTCCTCGATGCTCGCCTCACGCAGCTTCCGCAGTGAGCCGAAGTGCTTCAGCAGCGCCGCCTTGCGCGTCTGGCCGAGGCCGGGCACGTCGTCCAGCTCCGAGGCCGTCATGCGCTTGGACCGCTTCTGGCGGTGGTAGGCGATGGCGAACCGGTGCGCCTCGTCGCGCAGGTGCTGGAGCAGGTAGAGGGCTGTGCTGGTGCGGGGCAGGATAGTCGGGTCCGGGTCGTCCGGCAGCCACACCTCCTCCAGGCGCTTGGCGAGTCCGACGACGGCGACGTTGTCGATCCCCAGCTCGGCGAGCACGCCCGCGGCGGCGGTGGCCTGCGGTCCGGCGCCGTCCACGACCAGCAGGTTCGGCGCGTAGGCGAAGCGTCGGGGCTTGCCGGTCTCCGGGTCGATGCCGGGCTTGGCGTCGTCGCCCGCCTCGGCGGTCTCCTTCAGGTAGGCCTGGAAGCGGCGGCGCACGACCTCGGCGATGGAGGCGCCGTCGCCCTCGGTGGCGGCCTCGCGCAGGGCGAAGCGGCGGTACTCGGACTTGCGCGGCAGGCCGTCCTCGAACACGACGAGGGAGGCGACCACGTCGGTGCCCTGGGTGTGGCTGATGTCGACGCACTCGATCCGCAGCGGAGCGCTGGGCAGGTCGAGGGCGTCCTGGAGCTCCTGGAGGGCGGCGGAGCGGGCGGTGAGGTCGCCCGCGCGGCGCAGCTTGTGCTGCTGGAGCTCCTCCTTGGCGTTGCGCTCGACGGTCGCCATGAGGTCGCGCTTGTCGCCGCGCTGCGGCACCCGCAGCCCGACCTTCGTGCCGCGCAGGCCGCCCAGCCAGCGCTCCAGCGCGGGGGCGTCGTCGGGCAGCTCGGGGACGAGGACCTCGCGAGGCACCGGGGCGGCGTCCTCGGCGGCGGCGCCCGCGGCCTCGGCCTGGCCGCCGTAGAACTGGGTGAGGAAGCGGTCCACCAGCGCGGGGACGCCCTCGGAGTTCTCCCGGTCCACCACCCAGGCCCGCTGCCCGCGCACCCGGCCGCCGCGCACGTGGAAGACCTGGACGGAGACCTCCAGGTCGTCGGTGGCGAACGCGACCACGTCGGCGTCGGTGCCGTCGCCGAGCACGACGGCGGGCTGCTCGCCGGCGCGGCGCAGCGCGGACAGGTCGTCGCGCAGCCGGGCGGCCCGCTCGAACTCCAGCTCCTCGGCGGCGGCGTTCATCTCGCGCTCCAGGCGGCGGACCATGCCGTCGGTGCGGCCCGCGAAGAAGTCGCAGAACTCGCCGACGATGGCCCGGTGCTCGTCCGGGGAGACCCGGCCGACGCACGGGGCGGAGCACTTGTCGATGTAGCCGAGCAGGCAGGGGCGGCCCATCTGCTCGTGGCGCTTGAAGACGCCGCCGGTGCAGGTGCGGGCGGGGAAGACGCGCAGCAGCATGTCCAGGGTCTCGCGCAGGGCCCAGGCGTGCGGGTAGGGGCCGAAGTAGCGCACGCCCCTGCGCTGCGGGCCCCGGTAGACGTGCAGGCGCGGGATCTCCTCGTTCAGGGTCACCGCGAGCATGGGGTAGGACTTGTCGTCCTTGTAGCGGACGTTGAAGCGCGGGTCGAACTCCTTGATCCAGTTGTACTCCAGCTGGAGCGCCTCGACCTCGGTGCCGACGACGGTCCACTCGACGCTCGCGGCGGTGGTGACCATCTGGCGGGTGCGCGGGTGCAGGCCGGAGAGGTCGGCGAAGTAGGAGTTCAGCCGGGAGCGGAGGCTCTTCGCCTTGCCGACGTAGACGACCCGCCCAGTGGGGTCGCGGAACTTGTAGACACCGGGGGCCTCCGGGATGCTCCCGGCGGCGGGTCGGTAGGTCGACGGGTCGGCCACGGGACAAGACTACGTGCGGGGTCCGACAACTCTCCGGCAGGCCGGGACGGCGCAGGTCGGGGGCGTGGCACGGGGGCGGGAGCGGCGGGGCG
>NZ_JBQGCX010001021.1:0-2146 GCF_052038725.1 Actinosynnema sp. | reverse complement strand
GACCCCACCGGTCCGCGGCGCACCGCCGTGCCGGAGACCAGCTCCCGCGCACCAGGAGAGGCACACCGATGCCCCGTCAACGCAGATGGGCGCCCATCGCCCTGGCCGTGCTCGCCCTCGTGGCGGCCGGGCTGACCGCGCACCGCCCGGCCGGCGCCGCCGCCACGCCCGCCGCGCAGGACTGCGCGGGCGACGCCTGCGCCCAGGCCACCTACACCAACCCCGTGCTGTGGCAGGACTTCGCCGACATCGACGTCCTGCGCGTGGACGACACCTACTACTACTCGGCCTCCACCATGCACTACTCGCCCGGCGCGCCCGTGCTGCGCTCCTACGACCTGGTCAACTGGGAGTTCGCCGGGCACTCCGTGCCGCGCCTGGACTTCGGCGCCAAGTACGACATGGGCAACGGCTCCCGCGCGTACGTCAACGGCATCTGGGCGTCGTTCCTGGCGCACCGCAAGAGCAACCGCACCTTCTACTGGGGCGGCTGCGTCGACTTCGCCCAGACGCACCTGTACACCGCGACCGCCGTCGACGGCCAGTGGTCCAAGCACACCACCATCAACAAGTGCTACTACGACGCCGGGATGCTCGTGGACGACGACGACACGATGTACGTCGCCTACGGCAACACCAGCATCAGCGTCGCCCAGCTCTCCGCCGACGGGAAGTCGGAGGTCCGCTCGCAGCAGGTGTTCCAGACCCCCTCGAACATCGGCACCCTCGAAGGGGCGCGCTTCTACAAGCGCGGCGGCAACTACTACATCTGGCTCACCAGGCCCGCGAACGGCCAGTACGTGCTCAAGTCGTCCAGCCCGTTCGGCCCGTACTCGATCCAGCAGGTGCTGCTCGACATGCCCTCGCCGATCCAGGGCGGGGGAGTGCCGCACCAGGGCGGCCTGGTGCAGACCCAGAACGGCGACTGGCACTACCTGGCGTTCGTCGACGCCTACCCCGGCGGACGCGTGCCGGTGCTCGCGCCCATCACCTGGACCTCGGACGGCTGGCCGCGCGTCACCACCGTCAACGGCGGCTGGGGCGCGACCTACCCGAAGCCGAACCTGCCCGCGCCCCCGCGCCAGGTCAAACCCATGATCGGCACCGACACCTTCCCCGGAACGGCGCTCGGCCCGCAGTGGGAGTGGAACCACAACCCGGACACCTCCAAGTACAGCGTCAACAACGGTCTTCGCCTGTCCACCGCGACCGTCACCAACGACCTGTACTCCGCCCGCAACACCCTCACCCACCGCATCCAGGGCCCCACCTCCACCGGCACCGTGGAGCTGGACCTGTCGGCGATGCGCGACGGCGACCGCACCGGGCTGGCCGTGCTGCGCGACTCCTCGGCGTGGATCGGCGTCAAGCGCGACAACGGCCGCAACCGGATCGTCTCCGTCACCGGACTGACCATGGACGGCTCCTGGCGCACCACCGGAACCGGGTACGAGGTCGCGGGCGCCGACCTGAACGGCACCCGGATCTGGTTGCGCGCCAACGCCGACATCCGCCCCGGCAACGGCAGGCAGGCCCGGTTCTCCTACAGCACCAACGGGACCGACTTCACCGCCTTCGGCCCGGCGTTCACGCTCAAGAACGACTGGCGGTTCTTCATGGGCTACCGCTTCGGCGTCTTCAACCACGCGACCGCCGCGCTCGGCGGCTCCGTCACCGCCCGCCGCTTCGACCTCACCACCCCGTGACCGCCACCACGACCACCACAGGAAGGACCGATCCCTTGGCGCGCAAAAGGGTCCTCGCGGCAGCGGGCATCGCGCTGCTCACCCTCGCCGCAGGGCTGATCACCACCAGCGCGAGCGGCGCGACCGGCACCCCCGGCGCGTCCGCCACGACGGAGGGCTGCGGCAAGGCGCCCGCGCTCACCAGCGGCACGCGCACGATCACCAGCAGCGGCAAGTCCCGCACCTACATCCTCTCGATCCCGGACGGCTACGACCGCGACCGCCCGCACCGCGTCGTCTTCGGCTTCCACTGGCTCGGCGGCACCGCGAACGACGTCGCCACCGGCCAGACCGTGCAGCGCGACGTCTGGTCCTACTACGGCCTCAAGCGCCTGGCGGGCAGCAGTACGATCTTCGTCGCGCCGCAGGGCTTCAACAACGGCTGGGCCAACTCCGGCGGC
>NZ_JBQGCX010001020.1:0-2095 GCF_052038725.1 Actinosynnema sp. | reverse complement strand
GCGGGAGACCGTGGAGTTCGAGCGGGCTGTCAGGTCGTTGTCCGAACGCGGGTTCGGGACGTTCATCGAGGTCAGCGCTCACCCCGTGCTCACGCTGGGCGTGCAGCAGACCGCCGAGGACGCCCTGGTCGTGGGCACCCTCCGCCGCGATCAGGACGGCCTGGACCGCGTCCTGAGCTCTCTCGCGGAAGCCCACGTCAACGGCGTCGAGGTCGACTGGTCCCCGGCCTTCCCCGACGCGCACCGCGTCGACCTGCCCACCTACCCCTTCCAGCGCCAGCGCCACCGGCTCCCCGTCGGCGAGCGCGCGGGCGCCGATGTCGAGTCCGCCGGGCTGCGCCCCGCAGGCCACCCCCTCCTCGGCGCGGCCGTCGAGATGCCCGGCGGCGGTGCGCTGCTGACTGGCCGGATCTCGCTGCGCGAGCACCCCTGGCTCGCCGACCACTCGGTCTTCGGGACGGTGCTGCTACCGGGGACCGCGTTCCTCGAACTGGCCGTCCACGCCGCCGACACCACGGGGTGCGGTCGGATCGAGGAGCTTGCCCTAGAGGCCCCGCTGGTGCTGCCCGAACGGGGTGCGGCGCAGCTCCAGCTCGCCGTCGACCCGGAGGACGAGAGCGGTGCCCGGACCTTCCACCTCCACTCCAGGAAGGGAGACGCGGCCGAGTGGACCCGCAACGCCACCGGTGTCCTCGCGGCGAACCCCGGCGCACCCGAGACCGTCGCCGACGCCGAGTGGCCGCCGCGCGGAGCCGACCCCGTTCCCGTGGACGACTTCTACACCGGGTTCACTGAACGGGGCTACGGACACGGGCCCGCGTTCCAGGGGCTGCGCGCCGCCTGGCGCAGGGGTGACGAGGTGTTCGCCGAGGTCCGCCTGCCCGAGGAGTTGACGGGAGGCGCCGACCGCTACGGCCTGCACCCGGCGCTCCTCGACGCGGCCACCCACGCGGTCGCCCTCACCGGGGCCCGACGGGACGACGCGCACCTGCCGTTCTCCTGGCAGGGCGTGACGCTGCACGCCACCGGGGCCACCTCGGTGCGGGTCCGGGTCCTCGCCACCGGGCCGGACACCTACCGGGTCGCGCTGACCGACGAGACGGGCGCCCCGGTGGCCACCGCCGAGTCGCTGACCGTCCGCCCGGTCACCGAGGAGCAGGTGCGCCCCGCCCACGACTCGCTGTTCCACGTGCGCTGGGCGCCCGTTCCCGGTGACAACGGCGGCGGTGCGCCCGTGGTGGCCGTCCCGCACGACGACCTGCGCCTCGCCACCCGGCTCACCGGCCCCGCCCTGCCCACCGATCCCGCAGCCGCCCCACCGGGATTCGCGCTCGCCACCTTCGCCGGTGGCGCCACCGACCTCGCCTCCGCCACCAGGGCGGTCACCGCCCGCGCCCTCGAGCTGCTCCAGAGCTGGCTCGCCGACGACCGGCTCGTCGAGAGCACCCTGGTCGTGTGCACGCGCGGCGCGGTGCGCACCGGCTCCGGCGACCCGGAGCAGGACCTCGCGGCCTCGGCGGTGTGGGGCCTGGTCAGGACGGCCCAGACCGAGCACCCCGACCGGTTCGTCCTGCTCGACCTGGACGACCACCCCGACAGCGCGGCGGCGCTCCCGGCCGCGCTGGCCACCGGCGAACCTCAGCTGGCCCTGCGCGCCGGGCTCCCGCACCGCCCGCGCCTGGCCCGCGCCGCCGCGCAGGACGCGTCCGCGCCCGTCGACCTCACCGGCACCGTGCTCGTCACCGGGGCGAGCGGCACGCTCGGCAGGCTGGTCACCCGGCACCTCGTCGAGGCGCACGGCGCGCGGGACCTCGTGCTGCTCAGCAGGCGCGGTGCGGACGCCGAGGGCGTCGCGGAGTGGGTGGACGAGCTGGACCGGCTCACCGCGTCCGTCCGGGTCCTCGCCTGCGACGCGGGGGACCGGGCCGACCTCGCCCGCACCCTGGCCGGGTTGCCGACCCCGCCGACCGCCGTCGTGCACGTCGCGGGCGTCCTCGACGACGGGGTCCTCACCGCCCAGGACCCGGAGCGGCTCGACCGGGTGTTCACGCCCAAGGTCGACGCCGTGGTCAACCTGCACGAGCTGACCGGGAGC
>NZ_JBQGCX010001019.1:0-3421 GCF_052038725.1 Actinosynnema sp. | reverse complement strand
GCTCGGGGTGCTGCTGGGGGCCTGGTGGTGCGGGGCGTCGGTGGTCGACGCGCCCGCCGGGGCGAAGGTGGCACTGGTCGCGCCGGGTGGTGAGGCGCCCGGTGCGGAGGTCACGTCCGTGGTGTCCTTGCACCCGATGGGGCTGGGCACCGGCACGCCCGGTGACTTCCTGGACGAGGTGCGGATGTTCGGCGACGACTTCGTCCCGCACGCGCCGGTTCCGGGGAGCACGGCGGCGCTGGGGTGGTCGACGGTGGACGAGGTGGTCGCGGAGGCGAGATCCAGGGCCGCGGTGCTCGGGATCGGGCCGGGGACGCGGGCGCTGTCCACGGTGGAGTGGAACCAGCCGGACGGGCTGCTGAACGGGGTGCTGGCGGTGCTGGCGGGCGGCGGGTCGCTGGTGCAGTGCAGCAACCCGAACCCGGACCTGCTGCCCGGCAGGCGGGCCAGCGAGCGGACGACGATCGACCTGGTGGGCTGACGGTTCTCACCCGGACGTGGAAGAGCCTGAGGTCGACGGTGACCTCAGGCTCTCGGCTTTCCGGGGTTGTGGCGCGGCGGGTCAGATCCGGGCGGGCTCGGAGCGCTTGCCGCGGATCAGGTGGTCGACGGAGAAGCGACCGCCGTTGAAGCCCAGGGCGATCGCCGAGACGGCGAGCACGAGGACCAGCTCGTAGCCGCCCTCGCCGAGGAGGCCGTTGGGCAGGTGGACGAGGAGCAGCGCGCCGAGGACCGGGATCGCCAGCAGGACGCCCACGAACGGCAGGCCAGCGCCGACGATCAGCAGGGTGCCGCCGATCAGCTCGACGAGCGCGGCGAACCAGGCGGACAGGGCGGGGGCGGGGATGCCCATGCCCTCGAAGGCCGCGGCCGTGCCGTCCATGCCCCACTCGGAGACCTTCTGCCAGCCGTGCGCCACGAAGACGGCGCCCACGCCGATCCGGCCGATGAGCGCGGCGGTGTCGCGGATCGTGTCGGACTTGTTCATGGGGCCGAAGGTATATGAAAGTTCAACTAACACTGCCCCGAACGGCGGGCCTGACAGCAACCCGACAGGTGGAGCGCGCGGGACGTGGTTAACTTAACCGGGTGGTTAACGAAGGGGGCACGCCGTGGCCGACGACCCGCTGAGCACGACCTTCGCCGCGCTGGCCGACCCGACCAGGCGCGCGATCCTGGCGAGGCTGACCGAGGGCCCGGCGACGGTGAAGGAGCTGTCCGCGCCGCTGCCGATGAGCGGCCCGGCGGTGTCCAAGCACCTGAAGGTGCTGGAGCGGGCGGGCCTGATCACGCGCGGCCGTGACGCCCAGTGGCGCCCGTGCGAGCTGTCGGCGGAGCCGCTGCGCGAGGTGGCGGAGTGGGCGGAGGGCTTCCGGGGGTTCTGGGACGCGAGCTACCGGAAGCTGGACGCGTACCTGGCGGGGATGGCCGGGGAGGCGCCACCGGAGCGGCGGGACGCCCCCTGACCGCCCACCCGCGCCCGACGACCGGGGGCTGCGGGTGGGCGGGCGTCCGGAGCGCTCAGCCCTTGAGCAGCGACCGCGACATCACGACCCGCTGCACCTGGTTGGTCCCCTCGTAGATCTGCGTGATCTTCGCGTCCCGCATCATCCGCTCCACCGGGAAGTCCCGCGTGTACCCGGCCCCGCCGAACAGCTGCACCGCGTCCGTCGTCACCTCCATCGCCACGTCGGACGCGAAGCACTTCGCCGCCGCCGTGATGAACCCGAGGTCCGGTTCCCCCCGCTCGGCCTTCGCCGCCGCGACGTACACCATGTGCCGGGCCGCCTCGACCTTCATCGCCATGTCGGCCAGCATGAACTGCACGCCCTGGAAGTCCGAGATCGACCGGCCGAACTGCTTGCGGTCCTTCACGTACGCGATCGCCTGGTCCAGCGCCCCCTGCGCGATGCCCACCGCCTGCGCGCCGATCGTCGGCCGGGTGTGGTCCAGGGTGCGCAGGGCCGTCTTCAGGCCGGTGCCGGGCTCGCCGATGATCCGGTCCGCCGGGATCTCGCAGTTCTCGAAGTGGATCTCGCGGGTGGGCGAGCCCTTGATCCCGAGCTTGCGCTCCTTGGACCCGACCGAGAAGCCGGGGTCGTCCTTGTGCACCACGAACGCCGAGATGCCCTGGGACTTCTTCGGCGCGTCGGGGTCCGTGACAGCCATGACCGTGTACCAGGTGGACTCGCCCGCGTTGGTGATCCAGCACTTGGTGCCGTTGAGCACCCACCGGTCGCCCTCGAGCCGCGCCCGCGCCCGCATCGACGCGGTGTCCGAGCCCGCCTCTCGCTCGGACAGCGCGTACGACGCCATGGCCTCGCCCGCCGCGATGGACGGCAGGACCTGCCGCTTCAGCTCCTCCGAGCCGGCCAGGATGATCGGCATCGTGCCGAGCTTGTTGACCGCCGGGATGAGCGAGGAGGACGCGCAGACCCGCGCGACCTCCTCGATCACGATGCACGTGGCCACCGAGTCGGCGCCCTGCCCGTCGTAGTCCTCGGGCACGTGGACCGCCGAGAAACCGGCCTTGACCAGCGCGGACAGCGCCTCGACGGGGAACCTCTCCCGCTCGTCGACGTCCGCCGCGTGCGGGGCGATCTCCTTCTCGGCGAGCGAGCGGATCGCCTCGCGCAGGGCGTCGTGCTCCTCGGCGAGCTGGTAGGTGCCGAAGCTCGGGTCCACTTGTTACCTCCCAGTAAGTTCCACTGGGAGGATGTTAGCGCGCGTTCACCCCCGTGTCCGGGCGACCTTCGACCAGCGCCTTCAGCGCCGCGTCCTTGCCGAGCACCATCTCCTCCAGCGACGCCTGGTACGCCGCCATCCGCTCCCGCAGCTCCGGGTCGGACGCGCCCAGCACCCGCACCGCGAGCAAGCCCGCGTTGCGCGCCCCGCCGACCGACACCGTTGCGACCGGCACCCCGGCGGGCATCTGCACGATGGACAGCAGCGAGTCCATGCCGTCCAGGTGCTTGAGCGGCACCGGCACGCCGATCACCGGCAGCGGCGTCGCCGAGGCGACCATGCCGGGCAGGTGCGCCGCCCCGCCCGCGCCCGCGATGATCACCTGCAGGCCGCGCCCGGCGGCCGACGTCGCGTAGTCCAGCATCCGCTGCGGGGTCCGGTGCGCCGAGTACACACCCACCTCGAACGTCACGCCGAACTCGGCCAGCGCCTCGGTGGCGGCCCCCATCACGGGCCAGTCCGAGTCGCTGCCCATGATCACGCCTACCTGCGTCACGCCTGTCCTCCGTGGATGTCGTACCCGTCGAGCCACACGCCGTCGGACAGCCAGTGCGCGGCGAGCCTCGCCCGCTCCCGCACGTCCGCCATGCGCTCCCCCAGCAGGGTGACGTGGCCGATCTTGCGGCCCGGCCGCTCCTCCTTGCCGTACAGGTGCACGCGCACGTCGGGGAACCGG
>NZ_JBQGCX010001018.1:0-1721 GCF_052038725.1 Actinosynnema sp. | reverse complement strand
GACGACCCGCCCGCCGTCGGCAACCAGCACCTCGGCGGTGGTGGAGCGCGGGTGGCGGAGGCGGTCGCGGCGCCTGCGGGCGAGCGCGCCCAGCTGGTCCGGGGTGAGGCGGTCTCCGGTGCGGCGCGGTGACCGGACCTGGCGGGGGCGGGGCCCACCGCTCGACGGCGTCGCACAGCGCCCCGAGGCCCCGGCGGAATCCTCGATGTCGGTCTCCCATTCGTCAGCCACACCCGAGAAGATCACCGAGACGTTCCGGGGATGCGAGGGGGACCGCCGTGGCCGACCGCCACCTGATCGACGTGCACCTGCTCCTGCTGCGCCCAGGCCCTGGTCCGGGTCCGGGCCCCGACGCCGGTTCGGAGGTGCTGCTGTCCCTGCGCCGCGATCCCGCGCACCCGCGGTTCGACGGCCGCTGGCACCTGCCGTCCGGCAAGCTCGACGCGGGCGAGTCGGCCCTGGCCGCCGCCGCCCGCGAGGCGCACGAGGAGCTGGGCGTGGTGATCGCCGAGGCGGACCTGCGGCTCGTGCACACCGCCCACGCCACCGCGACCGGTGTGGAGCCCCGGCTGGGGTTGTTCTTCGCGGTCACGGCCTGGGGTGGCGAGCCGGTCAACGCGGAGCCGGACAAGTGCGCCGAGCTGCGCTGGTTCGGGCTCGACGCGCTGCCCGACGACCTGATCGAGTACTCCCTGCTGGGCCTGGACGGTCACCGCACCGCCACGCCCTTCAGCGTGTACGGGTGGTGACCACCCGACTGGCGGTCACCCGTTGCCGGGGCGGCGGGCACGGGGTGTGTGAACATCGGAACGGGCGGTGCTCGTGGGCGGGAGGGGCGACGTGGGCGAGGAGCGGGACCGGGGGGCGCCGTGGGAGGGGTTGCGCGGCGTCGAGCTGCACGAGGCCTGCCTGGTCGCGGCGCGCGGGGGTGACCACCGGGGGCTGGACGTGCTCATCGCCGAGCTGACGCCGCTGGTCTGGCACGTGGCGCGCGGGCACGGGCTCGACCGGGTGACGGCGGCCGACGTGGTGCAGGCGGTGTGGTTGGCGCTGCGGCGCAACCTGGAGCGCGTCGCGCAGGCGCGGGCGCTGGCCGGGTGGCTGGTGGTGGCCACGCGGCGGGAGGCGCGGCGGGTGGAGGCGCGGGGCGTGGCGGAACTGCTCGACGCCGAGCTCCAGGCGGGCGCGCCGGGGCGGGACCGGCGGCTGTGGCGGGCGTTCCGGGGGCTGCCCCGGCAGTGCCAGGAGCTGCTGAGGCTGACCGCGCTGGCCGCGCGGACCGACTACCGGGGCCTCGCGGAGGCGCTGTCCTCGCCGCGCGGCGGGCCGACCAGGGGCGGGTGCCTGAAGGCGCTGCGGGACGGGCTCGACGCCGAGGAGAACGCCGAACTGGGCATCGGCGGTCCGGAGGACGTCGAGCTGGAGGGCGCGGGCCTGGCCGACGGCGGGTTGGGGAGCACCGGGCTGGCGGACATCGGGCTGGAGAGCGGTGGGCCGGAGACCGGTGGACCGGGCGGCGGCGGGCCGGAGAGCAGCGGAGCTGGCGGCGGCGGGCCGGAAACAGGTGAACCGGGCGGCGGTCTGGAAACCGGCGGACCAGGCGCTGGCGGCCTGGGCTCTGGCGGCCCGGAGGCCAGCAGGCCAGGTACCGGCGACCTGGAGACCGGCGGCCTGGGCGTTGGCGGCTCGGGAAGCCGCGGGCCCGACGTCGGCGGTGGCGG
>NZ_JBQGCX010001017.1:0-3510 GCF_052038725.1 Actinosynnema sp. | reverse complement strand
GCCACCAGCGGTCTCACAGTGCCGGACGCAGGCGCACAGGAGGCGGTGCTACGTCTGGCCCGCGAGAGCGCCGGTGTCCGCCCTGAGCAGGTCAAGTACGTCGAGCTGCACGGGACGGGCACCCGGCTCGGCGATCCCGTGGAGGCCGCCGCGCTCGGCGCCGCGCTGGGCGCCCACCGACCGCAGGGGGAGCCGTTGCTGGTCGGTTCCGCGAAGACGAACGTCGGCCACCTGGAGGCGGGCGCGGGCGTCACCGGACTGGTCAAGACCGCGCTGAGCATCGCGCACCGGCTGCTGCCAGCGAGCCTGAACTTCGAGACCCCCAACCCGGAGATCCCCCTGGACCGCCTCAACCTGGCCGTCCAGCGCTCGCTGTCCGGCTGGCCGAGGCCCGGCCTGCCGCTGGTGGCCGGGGTGTCCTCGTTCGGCATGGGCGGCACGAACTGCCACCTGGTGCTCACCGAGGCTCCCGCCGGGCTCGACCGGCACGCGGGAACGGGAGCCCGGAGCGCTCCGGGGCCGGTGGTGTGGCCGGTCTCCGGGGTGGGCGAGGCGGCTCTGGCCGCCCAGGCCGCGCGGTTGTGGGAGCACGCCCAGGAGCTGGACCCGGCGGATGTGGGCCTGTCGCTGGCCACGACCCGGACCGCGCACAGCCACCGGGCCGTCGTGGTCGGCTCGGACCGCGGAGCCCTGCTCGACGGCCTCGGCGCGGTCGCAGGCGGAACCCCCGCCGCGAACGTGCTGCGGGGGCGGGTCGTTCCGGGCGCCAGGCTCGGTTTCCTGTTCTCGGGTCAGGGTTCGCAGCGGGTGGGGATGGGTCGGGGGTTGGCGGCCCGGTTCCCGCTGTTCGCCGAGGCCTTCGACGAGGTGTGCGGGCACTTCGGCGACCTGGTCGGGGCGCTCTCCTCCCCGGAACTGTTGCAGCGCACGGAGTTCGCGCAGCCCGCCCTGTTCGCGTTCGAGGTGGCGCTGTTCCGGTTGCTGGAGTCCTTCGGGGTGCGTCCGGACGTGTTGCTCGGGCACTCGATCGGTGAGTTGGCGGCGGCGCACGTGGCGGGGTTGTGGTCGTTGGGGGACGCCTGTCGGGTGGTGGCTGCTCGGGGCAGGTTGATGCAGTCGCTCCCGGAAGGTGGGGCGATGGCGGCGGTGGAGGCGGCGGAGGACGAGGTCACCCCGCTGCTGTCGGGTCGTGTGGGCCTGGCGGCGGTCAACGGGCCGTCGTCGGTGGTCGTCTCCGGCGAACTGCCCGAGGTCGAGCGGGTCGTGGCCGCGCTGTCCGGGCTCGGCAGGCGCACCAAGTCGCTGCGGGTGAGCCACGCGTTCCACTCGCACCTGCTGGAGCCGGTGCTGGCCGAGTTCGGCGAGGTGCTGGCCGGGGTCCGCTTCCACCGACCCCGGCTGCCGGTGCTGTCCAACCTGACCGGTCTGCCCGCGGGGGAGGAGCTGCGCGCTCCGGACTACTGGGTGCGGCACGCCCGCCAGGCGGTCCGGTTCGCCGACGCCGTCACCACCGCGCTCGCCGACGGTGTCACGACGTTCGTGGAGATCGGTCCGGACGGCGTGCTCAGCGCGTCCGCGCGCGAGTGCGCCCAGGGCGTCGACGTCGCTGTCCACCCGGCCCAGCGCGCCGACCGGCCTGAGGTGGACGCCCTGGTCACCGCGCTCGCCGGGCTGCACGTCCGGGGCGTCGACGTCGACTGGGCCAGGCTGCACGAGGGCGGACGGGCCCGACGGGTCGCCCTGCCGACCTACGCGTTCCAGCGGCGGCGCCACTGGCTCGACACCCCGGAGCGGCGCGGCGCCGGGGAGACGCCCGACCGCCCCACCCCCGACCTCCGCGGGGACCGGGAAGGCTTCGCCCCGGCTGACACCGACCGCTCCGCGCTGGCCGACCTGCTGTCCGGGTTGCCGGAGGCCGAGCAGGACCGGTCGCTGCTCGACCGGGTGCGCGACCACGCCGCCGCCGTGCTCGGCCACACCACCGCCGAGGGCGTCGACACCGACCTGACCTTCAAGGACCTGGGCTTCGACTCGCTGACCGCCGTCGAGCTCCGCGACGCGCTGGCCGCGGACACCGGCCTGCGCCTGTCCCCGGCGCTGCTGTTCAACCACCCGACGCCCACCGCGCTCGCCCGCCACCTGCGCACCGAGTTGACCGGTTCCGGACGACGCCCGACCGCGACCACCTCCGGCCCGGCGCTCGACGAGCCGATCGCGATCGTGGGCATGGGCTGCCGCTACCCCGGTGGTGTCCGGTCCCCCGAGGAGCTGTGGCAGCTCGTCGTCGACGGCCGCGACGCCATCGGCGGCTTCCCCTCTGACCGGGGCTGGGACCTGGCGGGCCTCTACGACCCCGACCCCGCGCGCAGCGGCACGACCTACGCGCGGGAGGGCGGTTTCCTCTACGACGCGGCGGAGTTCGACGCGGGGTTCTTCGGCATCTCGCCGCGCGAGGCGTTGGCGATGGACCCGCAGCAGCGGCTCCTGCTGGAGACCTCGTGGGAGGCGGTGGAGCGGGCGGGCATCGACCCCAGGTCGTTGCGCGGCAGCGACACCGGTGTGTTCACCGGCGTGATGGCGCAGGACTACGGACCCCGCCTGCACGAGGGCCTGGACGGTTACGAGGGCTACGCCCTGACCGGCAGCACGGTCAGCGTCGCCTCGGGCCGGGTCTCCTACGCCCTCGGGCTCAGCGGTCCCGCGGTCACCGTGGACACCGCGTGCTCCTCGTCCCTGGTCGCGCTGCACCTGGCCGCGCGGGCCCTGCGCGACGGTGAGTGCTCCCTGGCCCTGGCGGGCGGCGCCGCGGTGCTCGCCACCCCCGGCATGTTCGTGGAGTTCAGCCGTCAGCGGGGGCTGGCCCCGGACGGGCGGTGCAAGGCGTTCGCCGCAGCGGCCGACGGCACCGCCTGGGCAGAGGGCGCGGGCGTGGTCGTCCTCGAACGGCTCTCGGACGCGCGCCGCAACGGGCACCCGGTGCTGGCGGTGGTGCGCGGATCGGCCGTCAACCAGGACGGCGCCAGCAACGGCCTCACCGCCCCCAGCGGTCCCGCGCAGGAGCAGGTCATCCGGCAGGCGCTCGCCCGCGCGGGACTGCGGCCCGACGACGTGGACGCCGTGGAGGCGCACGGCACCGGCACCGCCCTCGGCGACCCGATCGAGGCGCAGGCGCTCATCGCCACCTACGGGCAGGACCGCACCGAGCCGCTGTGGCTGGGCTCGCTCAAGTCCAACATCGGCCACGCCCAGGCGGCGGCGGGCGTCGGCGGCGTGATCAAGACCGTGCTGGCGCTGCGTGCCGGCGTCCTGCCCTCGACCTTGCACGTGGACACGCCCTCACCGCACGTCGACTGGTCGGCTGGCCGGGTCCGGCTGCTGACCGGGAACCGCGCGTGGCCGGACACCGGCCGAGTTCGCAGGGCAGCCATCTCGTCGTTCGGCATCAGCGGAACCAACGCGCACCTCATCCTGGAGGCTCCACCCGCCACGCCGGAACCCGCGACCAGGAGC
>NZ_JBQGCX010001016.1:0-4574 GCF_052038725.1 Actinosynnema sp. | reverse complement strand
CTGCGGGGCGTGTCGCGGATGCCCACGACCGCGATGCCCGCCTCCGCCATCGGCCGCAGGTGCTCGCGGTAGCCCTCGACGGCCCGCTCGTAGGAGGGCCACTCCCAGTTCATGTCCTCCTTGTAGACCTGGGGGGTCATGGCGGCGGTGACCACCATGTCCGGCTTCTCCCGCAGGATCCACTCGCGCTTGGCCCGGTCGTCGGCGGGGCAGTTGGCGAACGGCTCGGTGTTCTGCCGCTGCTTGCCGTCGGGCGCGGCGACCTTGAGCGGTTCCGCGTTGAACGGGCAGGCGTCGTGCACGAGCATCCTGACCCGCCACTGGCCCGAGCGCTCCGCGAGGTCGATGAGCGCGCCGGAGAGCTGGGTCATGTGCGAGTCGCCGAGCAGCACCATGGTCCTCGGCGCGTCGGCCGGGCCGTACCAGCAGTCCTCGCGGTCCACGGCGACCTTGCCGCAGTCGTCGTCCCACGCCTCGGCGATGTCGTCGCCCGCGACGACCGGGTCGGGCACCAGGGACGCGGTGGGCACCTCCACCGGGTACTGCGGGTCCCTGGCGAGCGCGCCGGGGTGGTCGTCGCCGAGGACCGCGTTGGCCTTCAGGTCGTCGATCCGGGCCTGCGCGGCGTACCAGGGGTAGGCCGCGACCAGCACCGACGCGGCGATCATGGCGGCGCCCGCGGTGTAGGCGGCGCGCGGCGACAGGTGCCGCATCGGGGTCTCCACCAGCCTGGTCGACGCGGCGGCCAGCGCCACGCTCGCCGCAGCCGCGGCCAGCGTCCACTCCCACGGAAGGTGCGTGACGCCCAGGTGCTCCATGAGGAAGACCAGCACCGGCCAGTGCCACAGGTACAGGCTGTACGAGATGTCGCCGAGGTAGCGCAGCGGTTGCCGCGCCAGCAGCGCGGACACGCCCCCGTCGCCCATGCCGCTGCCCGCCGCGAGGAGGGCGGCCGTGCCGAGCACGGGCAGCAGGGCGATCCAGCCGGGGAACTGCATGGCGGTGGTGAACAGGAACGCCGCCGCCAGCACGGCGGCCAGGCCGAGCCAGCCGGACGCCAGGCGCGCGGCGCGGGAGAGCGCGAGCCGGGGGAGGCCGATCGCGAGCAGGCCGCCGATGCCCAGCTCCCACATGCGGGTGGGGGTGATGAAGTAGGCGGCGGTGTGGTCGAGCGGGGTGTAGAGGACCGAGAACGCCAGCGAGGCGACCGTGATGGCCAGGACCGCGACGAACGCGTTCCGGCCGGGCCTGGCGCCGCGCAGCCCCGCGAGGATCAGGACCAGCGGGATGACCAGGTAGAACTGCTCCTCCACGCTGAGCGACCAGAAGTGCTGGACCGGGGAGGCCTCGGCGGTGGCGTTGGCGTAGTCGCCCGCGAAGATCGCGAGCTGCCAGTTCTGCACGTTCAGCGCGGAGGCCACGACCTCGCGCAGCACGTCCGGGTGCCGGGACACCGGGAGCAGCAGCACGGTCGTCAGCGCGACGCCGAGCAGCACGACGGTGGCCGCCGGGAGCAGCCGCCGGGCGCGCCGGGCGTAGAAGGAGACGAGGCTGATCCGGCCGCTGCGGCGCAGCTCGTTCACCAAGGCGCCGATGATCAGGTAGCCGGAGATGACGAAGAAGACGTCGACGCCGGCGAAACCGCCGGGCAGCCAGGTCGGCCGCAGGTGGTAGACCAGCACGAGGCCGACCGCCAGCGCCCGCAGGCCCTGGATGTCGTCCCGCTGTTTGGACCGGTGCTCGACGCCGCGCGGTGCGGCTCCCCGGCGCGTCTCGGTGGACGTCATCGCTCTCCCCGTGCGTTCGGATTCGGCACTTCCCGGAAGATCCCGTGTGCCCGTCTGCGCCTCTCGCCCCGCGCGCCGGTCGCCGGCGCGTGACCGCCCGTGCCCGGTGGACGGCGGTCGGGGTCTGGGAGCCCCTGGACCGTATCTCAAACGGGCGATCATTCCGGAATCACCGGGGGCGATTCCGGGGACGCCACCTGCCCGAACGGGTGAGCACGGGGGTGCGCGGTGCGGCGGACCGGCTGGTCGTGGGGGCCGCGTTCGGCGGGTGGGTCGGGCAGGTCGGGCTTCGGGGACGTGACCGCGGGGGCGTCGGTTCTCCCACCCGGAACGACCAGGTCACGGCCCCGGCACACCTCGGCGGCGCGGGAGCGGTCCCAGCGGGTCCGGGCAGCCGGGGTCGCTCGAACGGCCGGGGGGCTAGTCGAGGTGGAGCCCCTCGGCGCTCAGGTCGCGGGGGTCGAGACCGTTCGGGCTCGACTCGTTCGGGCCGGAACCGTTCGGGCCCCGCCCCTCCGGCGGGTGGGCGTCCTGCGGGCGGGCGAGCGCGGGCGGCGGCTGCGGCAGGCTCCAGCCCGCCTCCGCCCACACCGTCTTCACCCCGGTGGACGGCAGCACCCCCCAGCGGCTCGCCAACCGGTTGACCAGCAGCAACCCCCGGTGACGGCGCCCCGGCCTGCCCAGCACGGGCAGCAGCTGCGGGCTCGCGTCGTCGACCTCCACCCGCACCGGCCACCGGCACAGGCGCAGCTCGCGCGGCCCCTCGGCGTGCTCCAGCGCGTTCTCCACCAGGGCGTTCACCACCATGAGCAGGTCCAGCAGCCGGTCCCGCTCGACTCCGGGCAGGGCGGCGGCGACCCGCTCCCGCACGAGGTGCGGGAGCAGCAGCCCCCCGGAGATCCGGAGGTCCGCGACCCCGGTGGTGTTCATCCCTAGGCACCCCCAGCACAGCACAACGCGGCACCCTGGTTTTTCAAGGCGCGTCAGCAATTACCCGGTGGGGACGGGCGCCAAACCGGCGGGGACGGGGATCGGCTGGTGGTCCAGGTCACAGGTCTCGGGGGCACCGCCTCGGGATCGCGGGTTCGGGGACGACTTCGGGGTGCGGAGCCGGGGACGCGGTGTTCGGGTCACCGGTTTCGGGGGTAGCGGCTCCGGATCGCAGCGCCTGGCAGGTCTCCGGCGCTCGGCTCAGGGTCAGTGCTCGGGAGTCTCGGTGCTCGGGAGTCTCGGTGCTCGGGGTCGTAGCGCTCAGGGGCGCGGTGCTCGGATCGCAGCGTCGGGATCGCGGCACCGGCGGGTCACAGCGTCGGGATCGCGGCGCCGGGGTCACAGCCCGCGCGGCGCCTCGATCGCGGTCGGGGCGGCCGGGGCGGCGACGGTCGGGTCGGGGGTCTGGCCGACGGCCATGGCGATCGCGGCGAGGGTGACGGCGGTCGCGGCGCCCACGAGCACCCGGTGCCGGGACGGGGCGGCGGGCGGCGGGACGGGCGCGGCGAAACCGCGCAGCGCCATCCCGCACGCGGCGGCGCTGGGGCGGTCCCTCGGGCGGCGGGCGGTCATCGCGGACAGCAGGTGCGCCAGGTCCGACGGCGCGGACAGCGGGATCTCCGGCGCGCGGCCCAGCCGGGACAGCGCGGTGCGGCCGGTGAACGCGGGGCGGCCGGTCAGGCACTCCAGCAGCACCAGGCCGAGCGCGTACACGTCGGCGGGCTCCCCCACCACGTCGCCGCGCACCTGCTCGGGCGCGAGGTAGGCGGTGGTGCCGACGCGGCGGTCGGTGCGGCGGGTGCGCGAGCCCCCTGGCCCGGCGAGGCCGAAGTCGGCCAGGTGCGGCTTGCCCGCGTGGTCGAACAGGACGCCGGTGGGGGTGAGGTCGCGGTGCGCCACGCCGTGCTCGTGCACGTGGGCGAGCGCGTCGGACAGCAGCACCCCGAGCAGCCGGGTCTGGGCCTCGCTGAACGGCCCCCGGTCGAGGTGGTCGCGCAGCGTGGGGCCGTCCACGAGCTGGAGCACCACGAACGAGTCCCGGTCACGACCGCCGACGTCGTACACGGACACCACGTTGGGGTGACTGAGCCCGGCGAGGACGTGCATCTCGTTGTCGAACCTGCGGTAGGCGGCCCGGCCCGCGCCGGGCGCGACCAGCTTCACCGCGACCGCGCGCCGCAGCAGGGTGTCCCACCCCCGGTGCACCTGGGCGGTGCCGCCGGTGCGGATCAGGCCGTCGAGCCGGTCGCGACCGGCCAGCAGCTGGCCCGCTTCCAGCTCCCCGGTGTCCGCGGCGGACCACTCGGGCCCTACCGCGACCTTGCCCGTGGTCTTGGTCGACAGAGACAGGGACACAACCCGCACCCTCCCACTCGCGCCGGTCTCCGGCCGGTCTCACCCGGTCGGGGCCGCTCACCCTCGCTCGCTCGTGCTGTGGGTCAGGTGCCCGCAGTCCGAGGTCGACAAACTCGCCGTGCCGAGTTGAGACACCGGGCGGGCGAACGCCCTTCGGGCGCCGCGGGGGCGCGGGGTGCGAATCCGGTGCGCGGGGTTTCCGGTGGAACGGCTCGGGTAGCCCTGAGCTGGAGGTTCACCTCGGCCCGGACGGGGAGGCGAGCCGGGTCAGGCCACCCCGGAACGCTTCGGGGCGCGGCGGTGCGCGCGGGGCCGGGTCGGGTCCGGACGCGCGAGAGCCGGACGGGGCTCGGCGGCCCGCCCGACTCCAGGGGTGCGTGCTCGGTTGTCGCGCCGGGACCGGGTCGTCCGGCGAGTCGTCCGGACCGGTTCCTCCGACCG
>NZ_JBQGCX010001015.1:0-4149 GCF_052038725.1 Actinosynnema sp. | reverse complement strand
GGTTTGTTGGAGACGGAAACCGTCGCAGTCTGACTGAAAGCTGGGGGACCCACACCGATGGGGGATGTGAGGAGCGGGCCCGAGCGCGTGTCCGCCTGGGATTGTCGCAGCACAACCGGTCTATTACCCGCGGGCGCGGATCTCTCGCCGGGAGGCGCCCCGGACCTGGGAGCGCGCCGGGGAAGCGGGTCTCCGCCCCGCGCCAGGGCGCTCCGGGCCCCGAGCCGCCGCGCAGGGTGCAGATAGGCGGGGTGGACGTGGAGCGGAACCCGACCACCCCGAGCGCAACCAGCTCGAAGAAGCAGGAACACCTCCGCGACGACGCTCAGCAACTGGCCGAGAACTTCATCCGCACGACCGCGGGAGAACCGCTGTCGACCGCCCGCCAGGTGGCATTCGTAGACCACCACCGGGCCGCCTACGGAGTGCACGTGCTCTGCAAGGCGATTTCTCTCGCGCCATCCACCTACTACGCGGTCAAAAAGCGCGAGCACTCACCGGCGAAACGAACCGTGCGTGATCGCGAGTTGCTTCCCCTGATCAAGGCAGCCTGGCTTTCCGAGGGCGGCAAGAGGGGTGCTCGGAGCATTTGGCGCGAGCTCCAGGACAACGGCGTGCCGGTCGCCCGGTGCACCGTGGAACGGCTGATGCGGGCCGAGGGGATGCGCGCGTCCAGGGCGACCGCGCGCAGGCAGGTCCACGACGGGGCGGTCCAGAGCCGCGTCACGCGGTAGCACCGCCGGGCGCGCACGGCACGACGCCGCAGCGGCACGGGTCCGCTGCGGCGTCGTGGTCGCGCGCCCTCGACGGCCACGTCCCACTGCGAACCGGGGGAACACCCATGGCACAGCGCGTCACGGAGGCGGCGGCGCCGCCGTCAGCACGACCTCCGACCTCACCGCCCCCGCAGGGGCGGGTACCACCACCGCTGACCGCCCGGTCGATGGCGGCCTCGGCCTCGGGCGCCTCCGCGGCGCTCACCGGGCACGGCGTCCGCGCACCGGACCGGGTGCTGCTGGCCGCGGGCAACTCGCCGGAGTTCGTCGCGGTCCTGCTCGGACTGCTGGACCTGGGCGTGTCCGTCGCGCTGGCCGACCCCGGCGCGCCCTCCGCGGCGCTGACCGCGTCGGCCGTCGAGGTGGGCGCGGACTGGTTGGTGACCGACCGCCCCACCGCGCCGGGCGCGCCCAGGACGATCCCGCTGGCCGACGCCGCGGGCGACGCGGGCGGTGCGCTCGCCGACCCGGACCTGGTCCGGTGGACGGCCAGGGCGGACGGGTTGATCAGCTGGTCGTCCGGGTCGACCGGCGCGCCGAAAGCCGTGGTGCGCGCGGGCGCGGCGATCGAGGGCAACCTGGCGCGCACCGCCGACCGGATGGGGTACCGGGCCGATGACGTGCTGGCCCCGCTGCTGCCCTTCTCCCACCAGTACGGCATGTCCATGGTCCTGCTGGCCAGGCGGGCGGGCTGCGGGTTGCTGGTGGCCCCGGCCCGGTTGGACCGCGCGCTGCCCGCGCTGGCCGAGCACGGCGTCACGGTCGTGGACGCCACCCCGGTGACCTTCCGCAGCGCGCTGAACCTGCTGGCGCGCAAGGAGGGCCTGGTCGACGCGCTGACCGGGGTGCGCATGTGGTGCACCGGCGGCGCGCCGCTGGGCGATGAGCTGGCGCGGCGGTTCACCGAGGTCACCGGAGCCCCGCTGCTGGACGGTTACGGCAGCACCGAGCTGGGCAACGTGGCGCTGGCCGGACCGGGCGCGCCTGACACCTGCCTGCCGCTGGCCGGGCTGTCGGTCCGGGTGCTCGACGAGCGCGGCGCCCCCGTGCCACCGGGAGTGATCGGCCGGGTGTGGGTGGACTCGCCCGACGCGGCCTCGGGGGTGCTGGCCGACGGGGTGCTCGTCCCTCGCCCACCCGGCCCCCAGCCCACGCACGACCTCGGACTGCTCGACGAGCGCGGTGGGCTGCGGGTCATCGGCCGCGAGCGCGCGGTGGCCCGTCGCGGGCACACCCTCTACCCGGACCGGCTGGCGCACCTGGCGGGCGCGTGCGGCGCCCCGGTGCAGGTGGTGCCGCTACCGCGCGGAGAGGACGACTGGCGGCTGGTCTTCGTGGTCGAGGACCCGCGGCTCACCGCCGCCGCGTGGTGGCGGGCGCGGTTCGGCGAGGTGCTGGCCAGGCACGAGCTGCCGGACCGGGTGCTGGTGGTGGCAGAGCTGCCGAGGCTGCCCAGCGGCAAGACCGACCTGGTGCGCGTCACCGACCTCGTCCGCTCGGCGGACACCTCGACCGGGCAGGACGCCGAGCGCGCCGCTTCCCCGAGTCACCGAACCGGAAGGGCACTGCCATGACCTCATCGAGCAGGACCGGCGGAGGGCGTCGGGTCGTCGTCACCGGCCGGGGAGCCGTCACGCCCATCGGCGCGGACTGGCCGACCACGTGGGCGAGCATGGTGAAGGGGTCGAGCGGCATCCGCGTGCTGTCCACGGTGGACACGACAGGACTGCCGGTGCGGATCGGCGGCGAGGTGCTGGACCTGGACCTGTCCGGGCTGCCGCCGAAGGCGGTGCGCCGCACCGACAGCTCGGTGCACATCGCGCTGTCGGCCGCGCTGGAGGCGGTGGCCGACGCGAACCTGGTGGTCGACGAGGCGCTGGCGCCGAGAGCGGCGGTGGTGCTGGGGTCGGCGGGTGGGCCGACGAAGCTGTCCGCAGCCGCGACCCGCGCGCTGGACGAGCGCGGGGCGCGCGGGTTGAGCCCTTACTACTTCCCCGGCAGCGGCGTGGACAGCGCGGCGGGCGAGGTCGCGCTGCACCTGGGCGCGCAGGGCCCGTCGGTGTGCGTGGTGACCGCGTGCGCGACCGGGGCGACCTCGATCGGCGAGGCGGCGCGGTTGATCCGGCACGGCGCGGCCGACGTGGTGGTGGCGGGCGGCGTGGACGACACGATGACCAGGCTGGACATCACCGGGGCCGCGATCTCCCGCGCCCTGTCCACCCGCAACGACGACCCGGAGGCCGCCTCCCGGCCGTTCGACCGGGGCAGGGACGGGTTCGTGATGAGCGCGGGAGGCGGCGTCGTGGTGCTGGAGAGCGAGGAGCACGCCAGGGCGCGCGGCGCCAGGGTGCTGGGCGAGCTGGCGGGCTACGGGGCGACGACCGACGCGTTCCACCCGACCGCGCCGCACCCGGAGGCCGGTCCTGCGCGGCGGGCGATGCACGACGCGCTGGCGCAGGCGGGGCTGGCGCCGCAGGACGTGGGCTACATCAACGCGCACGGCACGTCGACGCCGCTCAACGACACCACCGAGCTGAGGGCGATCCGGGGCGTGTTCGGCTCGCACGCCACGCGCGTCCCGGTCAGCTCGACCAAGAGCATGACCGGGCACATGCTGGGCGGGGCGGGCGCGGTCGAGCTGATCGTGGCGCTGGAGTCGGTGCTGACCGGCGTGACGCCGCCGACGATCAACTGCGACGACCCGGAGGACCCGGAGGTGAACTTCGTGCCGCACACCGCGCAGGAGCACCGCGTCGAGGCCGCGATGAGCAACTCGTTCGGCTTCGGGGGCCACAACGCCGTGCTGATCGCGCGCCGCTGGGCGGGTTGAGCGCCCGCACTCCCACTAGCCGACCCGTCCCGAGGAGCTCAGGTGTCCGAAACCACGCTCGACCCCGATCAGCCGCTCGCCGTGCCGTTACCGGCCGCGCGGACCGCCGCGCAGGCGGGCGTCGCCCCGGTGAGCGACGACCCGTTCACCCTCAACGCCGTCCGGGTGCTGCTGCGGCGCTGGGACGAGCTGGTGGACGTGCTGACCCGGATCGCCACCCGGCCCGCCGTCGTGGACGAGCTGCGCCGGTCCATCTCGACGCTGGCGGGCGCGTCCTGGGAGCTGAGCAGGCACCGGCCGCGCGCGCTCCGCGAGCTGGCGGTGTTCCTGCCGTCCAACAACATCCTGTACTCGTACGTCCTGTTCGGACTGGTTCCGGCGCGGTTCGCCGAGCGGGTGGTGATCCGGCCGTCCACGCGGGTGGCCGAGGCGGTGCGCGAGGTGCACCGGGTGCTCAGCACCGACCCGCTGCTGGCCGACGGGTTCCCGGTGGAGCTGGCGGAGCTGTCCCAGCGCCGGTTCCTGGCCCGCTACTCCGCCGCG
>NZ_JBQGCX010001014.1:0-2637 GCF_052038725.1 Actinosynnema sp. | reverse complement strand
GGCGCTTTGGCGTGCCCGGTACCGATGCGGCGGACCGGTGACATGGGAGCATCGCGTTGTGACGGATGACTTGTTTGTTGATCGGCTTGATGCTGCGACGTACGAAGATGACGACGGCAGGGTCGGCATCTTCGAGACGGAACCGAGCGACCCGGACGCGGTCTGGCTCTCCGACCGACTTTTCTGGAGACTCAGGCACGTCGCTGTCGCATATGAGCTTCACACACTGCCCCTGCTGGGCGGTTCCGAACCTGTGGAACTCAACAGGCCAATGTGCCAGTCACTCCTTGATGAGCTTGGTTTCGTGTCGGACAGGCTGAACGACGCGGTGGCGGCGAGTACCGCCCAGGCAATTGCGGACTACCTCGTCGTCCGCTTGAGGCGGCCGAGGTGGGACGGCTCTGTCACGGTTGAGGGAGACTGACCGAAGCGACCGCTACTGCCGCCGGTCGCAAGGTCCCGCTGGACCCACACGGGAGAGACTTCTCCCATGGAGCTCTCCTCCCAGATGACCGCCGCCGAGGTGGTGCTGATCGTCGCCTGGCTTGACGCCAATGGTGTGGTCTATCAGGTCAACGGCGGATGGGGTGTCGATGCGCTGGTGGGACGACAGACTCGCCCCCATCAAGATCTCGACGTGTTCATCGACGAAGATCAGGAGGCCGAGTTCATGGCCTGGCTCACCTCCCGCGGCTATCGGGTCACCGAGGATTGGCGACCAGTCCGCGTGCAGCTATCGAGTCCCTCAGGGCAAGTAGACGTCCACGCAATGCGCTTGGACCCGGCCGGCAACGGGGTTCAGGAAGGTCTGGACGGCGAGGTGTACCTCCACCCTTCTGAGCAGAGAGTCACGGGCTTCATAGACGGCCAAGCGGTCGTCGTGGCCAGCGCGGAGAGAGCCCGAGAGCTTCGAAGTGGCTATCCCCCGCGCGCCGTGGACCTCCACGACCTCGCTGTCCTCGACGAACTGTAGGCATCCTGTTCTGCCGCACTGAGCGTGGCCGCACGCTACTGCCGCTACGAGGACGCAAGCCCTGGGCGCGTTCGGCATTGCCGCATTCGAAGCGCGGGTAAGGTTTATTGACGCCAAGACACATGCCCGAAGGAGTTGCGGATGCGCCTGCACCATGTCCAGCTCGCGATGCCCGCCGGCCAGGAGGGAGAAGCCCGTCGGTTCTATGCAGACACGCTAGGCCTTCTCGAGGTAGCTAAGCCGCAGGAGTTGGCCGGGCGCGGTGGCTGCTGGTTCCGACACTCGGACGGCGATGTGGTGACGGTAGAGATCCACCTGGGGGTTGAAGAGCCGTTCGCTCCGGCGAAGAAGGCGCATCCCGCGCTTCTGGTTCGCGATTCCGGCGCCCTGGAAGAGTTGGGTGCACGCATAGACGCGGCTGGGTACGACGTAGATTGGGCGGAGCGAGTCAGCTTCATCGGCTACGAGCGATTCCACTGCCGCGACGGCTTCGGCAACCGTATCGAGATCATGACGCCGACCGCTTGAGCGCAGACGTCCTTGGCCGCGGCGCACTCTCATGCCGCTGTGGTCGCGTAGCGTCCGACCATGCCGCACTGAGCGTGGCCGCACGCTACTGGCACCCCTCTGTGTCAAGACGCCGCTGGGAGGGTGGTTCTAGGCTTGGTGGTGGCGGGTCCGGGAAGTGGCTTGTCCGAAGAGCCGGCATCGGGTTGTGAGCCGGTCGCGCGGGAGTCAGAGTCGTCACCCAGTTGCCCTCCCGGGCCCGTCGTCGTGTGTCCGGCGAGGTCGTCGAGCATCGCCTTGTAGACCAGGTCGGACAGTCGCCGTTTGAAGCTGCTCCCGGAACCCGATCGCCGAGTACAGCCGCAACCGGCGGGTGATCGTGCGGTCCGAAGCCGAGGCGATGCCAGCCTCGGCGATCACGCGAGGAGCGTCAGCCTTGGAGGTGGGCTCGATAGTCCGCGCCAGCACCAGCTGGCGGAACACCTCATCGCGCACGGCGACGTCGAAGCCGAGCGCGTCGTACGCGGCCGACAGCGAGTCCCACAGGTGCCCCATCCGTGAGGACGTGATGTGCAGCGGCCCACCGGCCGCCGGCGGCGGCTGGAGCCCCAGGTCCAGCTCACCCTGCCCCGCGAGCAGCTTCTGCCGGCCCGCGGCCTTGAGCAGTTCGACCTCAGCGTCCGTGGCGGCCGAGCCCAGGTGCTCGATCCGCCTCGAGCCCTTCGTCGAGGACCACACGATCTGCACGGCCGTCTTGCCTGAGGCCGTCTTCACCGTCCGGACGTAGGCCACCGCGCCACTCTAGTGACCCCGATTAGTGCACAACTTCCTCACCACTCCCCGCCGAACCAGCAGGTCAGCTCCCTGGCCGACTCCCAAAGACTCACGAAGTGGCCGAAGTCAGGTCTATCTCGCCGCCCGCCGTGAGGCGGAACCACTTCTCGTCCAGCACCTCCCCCAGCGCCTCGTCCTCGGCGCTGATGTGCTCGTGACCGGTGGGCCGCATGCGGCGGTACTCGGCCGAAGCACGTTGTACCAGGTTCGCCACGTCGGTGAGAGCGAAGCGACGCAGCCCCGCCACGCCGTCGTCGATGACGTGGGAAGAGTCGCCGAGGAGCAGCTTGCCGACGCCCCCGACGAGACCGCCGTTGTCGGCC
>NZ_JBQGCX010001013.1:0-3431 GCF_052038725.1 Actinosynnema sp. | reverse complement strand
CGGCACGATCCGGCGGATCGAGGTCGGGGTCTCCCAGATCTTCTGCTCGCGCACCTGCGCGCCGGGCTCGGGGGCGTGGATCATCTTGCCGTCGCCGGTGTAGATGCCGATGTGGTAGGCCGGGTCGCCGAACGTGATCAGGTCACCGGGCTTGGCCTGGTCCAGGCTCGGCACGGCGGTGCCCTGCTGCGCCTGGTCCTCGGCCACGCGGGGCAGGGTGATGCCCAGGTTCTTGTAGACCAGCTGCACCAGGCCCGAGCAGTCCAGGCCCTTCGACGGGTCGGTGCCGCCCCACACGTACGGCACGCCCAGGTACTGCTTGGCGTTCTCCACGACCTGGCTGCCGGACACCCCGCCCGACGCCGACGCCCCGGAGGTCGCCGAGGTCCCGGACAGGGCGCTGGTCAGCGCCGACGCGAACTCCGTCCCCGAGGTTGCGGCGGGCTCGGCCGCCCTGGGGACCAACCCGACGATCATCCGGTTGATCTCCTGCATCCGCACGCCGATGCCCGCGATGCCCGCGCTCACTCCTGGCCACCCCCGGTGCGCCCGCCCCACAGGTCGTCCACGACCCGCTGGGCAGCCGCCAGCTCGTCCTTGCGGGCCTGGTCGGCCGCGCGCTCCGTCAACTTCTCCACCGTCCGCCGCCGCGTCGCCGCCTCGCGCAGCACGTCCTGCCTGCCCGTCGCGGCGTCCTCGGCCTCGCGCCGCGCCTGCTCGGCGGCGCCCAGCGCCTGCGCCATGGCCCGGCCCGCGGCGACCGACGCGAGGTACGCGGTCGGGTCACCGCCCTCGGGGCCGCTCCAGCCGTCCAGCTGCTCCTCGCGGCGCGCCACCCCGGCGCTCGCCTGCGCGACCGCCGCGTTCGCCCTGGCCACGTCGCCGCGCGCCATGTCCTCCTGCGCGCGCCTGGCGCGCAGCACGGCCGCCAACCTCGATCCCACGCTCATCCCCGCATACCCCCGTGCAGCAGTTCCCGCAGCTCCTCCCAGGACGACTCCGCGCTGGTGCGCGCGTGGATGTCCTGGGTGAGCAGGCCGTTGATGCGTGACTCCAGCGCCATGGCGCGGTCCGCGTCCAGGTTCGTGCCGCCGACGTAGGCGCCGATCTCCACCAGCTCCCGCACGTCCCGGCGGGCCGCCAGCAGCCTGCGCAGCTGCGCCGCGTCGGCGCGCTGCTCGGGCGTGGTCACCGCGCCGGTCACCCGCGACACCGACTCCAGCACGTCGATGCTGGGGAAGTGCCCCGAGGTGGCGAGCCTGCGGTCCAGCACCACGTGGCCGTCCAGGATGGACCGGGCGGTGTCGGCGATCGGCTCGTTGTGGTCGTCGCCCTCCACCAGCACCGTGTACAGGCCGGTGATGCTGCCGCGCTCGGCCGGTCCGGCCCGCTCCAGCAGGGTCGGCATCAGCGCGAACACCGACGGCGGGAAGCCCCGCGTCGCTGGCGGCTCGCCCGCGGACAGGCCCACCTCGCGCTGCGCCATCGCGATGCGGGTGAGGCTGTCCATCATCAGCAGCGCGTTCGCGCCCCGGTCCCGGTACCACTCGGCGATGCGGGTGGCCACGAACCCCGCGCGCAGCCGCACCATCGGCGGCTGGTCGGAGGTCGCCACGACCACGACCGAGCGGGCCAGGCCCTCGGGGCCCAGGTCGTTCTCGATGAACTCGCGCACCTCGCGACCGCGCTCGCCGATCAGGGCGACCACGGTGATCTCCGCCTCGGTGCCGCGCGTGATCATCGACAGCAGGCTCGACTTGCCGACGCCCGAGCCCGCGAAGATCCCGATGCGCTGGCCCTGCCCGCACGGCACCATCGTGTCCAGCGCGCGCACGCCCAGCTGCAGCGGCTTGTCGATCAGCTGGCGCTGCAGGGCCGACGGCGGGGTCATGTCGACCGTCACCGACTCCAGCCCGAGCAGCGGCGGCCCGCCGTCCATCGGCCGCCCCAGCCCGTCCAGCACCCGGCCGCGCAGCTGCTCGCCCACGGCGATCTGCAGCGGCCGGTTCGTGCTCACGACCTCGGCGCCGAGGCCGATGCCGCCCAGCGCGCCCAGCGGCAGGCAGGTGACCCTGCCCGCGCCCAGCGCCACCACCTCGGCCAGCACTTCCTGACCGCCGGACCCGATCCGCACCAGGTCGCCGATGCGGGCGCTGATGCCCGCCACCGTCACCGACAACCCCACCACACCGGTCACCCGGCCGATGACCTGCGGCTTCGCCGCGGCCAGGGCAGGTGCGAAACGCTCGTCCAGCAGTCCGGTCACAGTCCCAGCTCCTCGCGCACCCGGCGGAGCGCCGTCTCCAGACGGGCGTCCACCGTCGTCTCGTCGGTTTCTGCGATGGCCGCTCCGGGGGTCAACCCCGGATCGGCCACCAGAACCACCGTGCGTCCGTGCTCGGTGAACTCGGTGCCGTTCTCGTCGGCCAGGAGGGCGTGGTCATGAGGGTGCAGCCGAACCCTCACCGGAACGTGTGGTGGCGCCAGCGCCAAAGCCCTGGTCAGCGCGTCCCGGCCGCCCTGCTCGCCGCCGATCTCGCGGCCGACGAGCGCCTCGGCCAGGTCCACCGCCGCCGACACCAGCGCGCCGGTCATCTCGGTGGCCTGCACCACGTCCCGCGAGCGCAGCGACTCGGCCGCCAGGCTCACCGCGCCGATCGCCCGCCGCACCTCGGCCTCCTGGTGCGCCAGGAGCCGCCGCAGCTGCTCCTCGGCGTGCGCCCTGGCCTCCGCGGTGGCCGCGCGGGCCTCCCGCATCCCCTGGGCCCAGCCGATGGCGTACCCCTCGGCCCTGGCCTCCGACCGCAGCGCCGTCAGCGCCTCCGCCGGGCTCTTGGCCGCCGTGACCACGTTCAGCTCGAACGCCGTCACCCCGGACGCCACCGCGTCCCCCTGCCGCAGCACCGACACCTGGGTCGGGCCCTCAGTCGACGTACTCGTCATCCTCGTTGCTCCGTCGCAGCACGATCTGGCCGGACTCCTCCAACTGGCGGATGACCCGGATGATCTTGGCCTGGGCCTCTTCCACGGTGCGCAGGCGCACCGAGCCGAGGACCTCGATCTCGTCGGACAGGTTCTCGGCCGCGCGCTCGGACAGGTTGCGCACGATCTTCTGGTTGACCTCGTTGCTGACGCCCTTGAGCGCCGTGGCCAGGTCGTTCGGCTCGATCTGCCGCAGCACCAGCTGCATCGACCGGTCGTCGATCCCGACGATGTCCTCGAACATGAACATCTGGCTGCGGATGAACTCCGCCAGCTCCGGGGACCGCTTGGTCAGGCCCTCCAGGATGGAGCGCTCCGTCGCCCGGTCCGAGCGGTTGATGATGTTCACCAGCGGCTCGACGCCACCCACCGTGGACAGGTCCGACGGCTGGAGCAGCGACGAGAACCGGCGCTGGAGCAGCGACTCGACCTTGCGGATCACCTCGGGG
>NZ_JBQGCX010001012.1:0-2801 GCF_052038725.1 Actinosynnema sp. | reverse complement strand
GGGGCGCCCCCCCGGCGGCCCCCCCCCCCCCCCCCACCCCCGGGGCCCCCGCCCCGCCCCACCCCGGGGGGGGCCCGCCGCCCTCGGTCCGTCGTGGGGAAGCCTTCGGCCGCGGTCGGCGGCGCCCCCGGCGGGGTTCGCTCAGAAGGCTCGCACGTTCTGGGCCTGCGGCCCCTTCGTGCCCTGGCCGATCTCGAACTCCACCCGCTGGTTCTCCTCCAGCGTGCGGAACCCGTTGCCCTGGATCTCCGAGTAGTGCACGAAGACGTCAGGTCCGCCGTTGGACTGGGCGATGAAGCCGTAGCCCTTCTCAGCGTTGAACCACTTGACAGTGCCCTCTGCCATCCGCCTGCCTCCATCGCAGGAAAGCTTGGGGCTGCACGGTGCGGCCCCGGCCGTCCCGGGGGCGTTCCCCCCGCCGACGCAAGCGGGGAGAGGCACGCCCGCGTGTTGTTCCGCGAGCGTGTGACACGACACAGAAACCACGGCCTGCGCAGGCGAGAGTATCGGGACAACCCCGCCAGCACTACCGAGTGCGAGGAACTATCACTTCTGAGTGATCACTTTTCGGTGACCGCGGGTGGCTCGGGCAGGGCGATGTCCGCGCTGCCGAGGTTGCGGTCCAGTGCCGCCTTCCACTCCCCGGTGCTCACCATCTTCTCGATCGCCGAGGCCACCTTGCCCCTGCCCGCGGCGTCGTCCTTGGCCAGGCCGATGCCGTAGCGCTCGGTGGTGAAGGGCTCGCCCGCGAGCTTGAGCAGCTCCGGGTTCTGCCCGACGAAGCCGGTCAGGATGGCCTCGTCCGTGGTCACGGCGTCGACCTTCTCCGCGAGCAGGGCGGTCACGCAGTCCGAGTACTGGCCGTACTCGACCAGCTCGACGTCCTGCGCGAACTCCTCCTTGACCTTCGCCGCCGAGGTCGTGCCGGTCACCGAGCACAGCTTCTTCCCGCTGAGCGCGTCGGTGCCGGTGATGGCCTCCTCGGTCGCGCGGACCAGCAGGCCCTGCCCGGTCTGGAAGTACGGACCCGCGAAGCCCACCTGCTGCTTGCGCGGCTCGGTGATCGAGTAGTTCGCGACCACCAGGTCGACCTCGCCGGAGGCGATCAGCTTCTCGCGGTCGGCGGGCCGGACCTCGCGCCAGGTGATGCCCGAGGGCTGCACGTCGAACTGGGCGGCGACGTACTTGGCCACGTCGACGTCGAAGCCGACGAACTCGCCGTCGATCCGCCGCTGGGACATGCCGGGCAGGTCGTAGCGGATGCCGATGGTGAGGGCGCCGTCGTCCGCCTTGCCCTCCAGGGTGCCCTGGTCCGCGCTCCCGCAGGCGGCCGTCGCCGCCAGGACCGCAGACCCCGTGATCGCCATGACCAGCTTCCGGTAACGCATCCGCTCGCACGCCTCTCGTCGTCCGGGAACGTGGTGCGGATCGCGCACCAAGCCGCCAGCAATGCTAAGCAGCCGGGTCCGAATGCCGGCTGTGCGGTACGTCTCAAAAGCGCAACGACATACCCCTTATGGAGCAACAAAGGGGTTGTTCGCACCCTTCCCGAACGCGTCCGGATGTGCTTCCAGGGGGTGGGGGTCAGGGGCGTTGGGGATCGGGTCAGGGCTGGGGCAGCAGCGCCCGGCGCGGGACCACGGCCAGGCCGCCGCGCCGGATCGCCCGCGTCACGTGCCCGCCCGGCACGCTCCACCGCAGCGGCGCGGGCACGAACCTGGCCGCCGCCCGCAGGCCGCGCAGCAGCCGGGTCGCCCGCTCCGCCGGGTAGGCGGGGCGGCCGTGCAGGGCGATCGCCCAGTCCGGCAGCAGCGAGTACGCCAGGCGCCCCAGCAGCGGCTCGTACACCGCCAGCGCGTGCCGCAGCGGTCCGGGCAGCGGCGGGCGGCGCAGGAACTCGCGCACCAGCTCGGAGTCGGCGGACCGGCGCAGCCGCGGGCGCACCCCGGCGAAGTACTCGGCCAGCTCGCCCGCGCTGCCCGGCACGTCCCGCGCCCGCAGCCCGACCAGCTCGGCCGCGCGCCGCTGCTCCCGGTAGTACCGGTCGACCTGGGCGGGGCTGAGCCGGTAGCCCGCGCGGCGCACCACGGTCGCGAACGAGGACACCTCGGCGCAGTGCACCCACAGCAGCAGGTCCGGCTCGTCGAGCGGGAACGCGCGGCCGTGCTCGTCGGTGGCGCGCAGCGCCCGGTGCACCGCCCTGACCCGCCGGGCGGCGCGCTCGGCCTGGTCGGTGGTGCCGTAGGTGGTGACGCCGACGAAGCTCGCGGTGCGGACGAGCCTGCCCAGCGGGTCGCTCCGGAAGTCGGAGTTCTGCACCACTCCCGCGACCGCGCGCGGGTGCAGCGCCTGGAGGTGCAGGCTGGTGATCCCCGCGACCCACATCGCCGGGTCGGCGTGGAGCTGCCAGGTGACCGTCATCGGGCCGAGCAGTCCTTGGTCCACGCACGCCATGGTGCTCCAGGCGCTGCCCGTCCGGGCAGACCTCGTCCCCCCGACGCGCCGCACCCTTGCGGGCGAGGCGCTCGTTGCCCGGAGTGGGTGAAGAATCGTCCAGCGGTAACGGATGGCCGCTGACCAGCGATTCCACGTGACACCGTGGGATGCCGTCGGGACGGGTGCGGGGGATGAGCAGTGGGAGACGGGCGCTCCTCGCCGGGGGCGTCGCGGCGGTGGCCGCCACGACGCTGGCGGTGCTGCTGATCGCCGCCGACACCCCGAGGCCGGTGGAGTCGCGCCGGATCGTCGCGCAGCCGGGCGCGGGGGTGCTCAGCGCCACCCACACGACCGACCTGCTCGGC
>NZ_JBQGCX010001011.1:0-2311 GCF_052038725.1 Actinosynnema sp. | reverse complement strand
AGTACGAGCGGGGCGGCGACCGGTACGTGCTGCCGGACGACGCCGCCGCGCAGGTCGCCTCCGGGCGGCTGGACGTCGAGCTGTTCAACGTCACCGGCCTGATCCGGCAGGGCTACGACGACGCGGGCGTCGACGCCACGCCGCTGCTGGTGCGCGGTCCGGCCGCCGAGTCCTCGATCGCCGACGCCGGGCAGGTCCTGCCCTCGATCGGGGCTCGGGTGGCCGACGTGCCCAAGTCCGGCACCGGGGCCTACTGGGCCGAGCTGTCCGCGCCGCGCGCCGCCGACGCGGGCCAGACCGAGGTCTGGCTCAACGGCAGGGTCCGGGCCGCGCTCGACCGCACCGTGCCGCAGATCGGCGCGCCCGCCGCGCACGACGCCGGGCTGACCGGCGAGGGCGTGCGGGTCGCCGTCCTGGACACCGGCTACGACCCTGGGCACCCGGACCTGGCGGGCCGGGTGTCGCAGGCGCGGGACTTCACCGCCAAGGGCTCCCCCACCGACGGCGACGGGCACGGCACGCACGTCGCCTCCACCATCGGCGGCAGCGGCGCGGCCTCGGGCGGCAGGTACCGGGGCGTGGCCCCCGAGGCCGACCTGGTCGTCGGCAAGGTGCTCGACGACGGGGGCTGGGGCACCGACGCCGGGATCATCGCGGGCATGGAGTGGGCCGCCCGCGAGGCGGGCGCGGACGTGCTCAACATGAGCCTCGGCGGCGGGCCGCCGGCCGGCGCCGACCCGCTGGCGCTGGCCGTGGACGCGCTGACCGCCGAGACCGGCGCGCTGTTCGTGATCGCGGCGGGCAACTCCGGGAGCGACGAGTCCGTCGGCTCGCCCGCGACCGCCGACTCGGCGCTGGCCGTGGGCAGCGTGGAGAAGGACGACTCGCTGTCCGGGTTCTCCAGCCGGGGGCCGCGCACCGGCCGGTACGCCACCAAGCCCGAGATCGCCGCGCCCGGCGGCGCGGTCGTCGCGGCCGAGGCGGGCACCGGCGGTTACCGGAGCATGTCCGGCACGTCGATGGCGGCGCCGCACGTGGCGGGCGCGGCGGCGCTCCTCGCCCAGCGGCGCCCGGACTGGACGGCGGAGCAGCTCAAGCCCGCCCTGGTGTCCACCTCGGCGGACGTGCGGGCGAGCGCGCTGGCGGTCGGCGGCGGTCGCGTGGACGTGGCGCGCGCGGTCACCTCGGAGGTGCACGCGACCACCTCGGCGGTGGACTTCCACTTCCCCTGGGCGGAGACCGCCGCGCGCGGCATCCCGGTGACCTACCGCAACAGCGGCGACCAGCCGGTGGCGCTGGCGCTGTCGCTGGAGCTGACCGGGGCGGCGCTGTCGGCCACGTCCCTGGTGGTGCCCGCCGGTGGCGCCGCGTCGGTGGAGGTCCTGGGCACGCCCAGGTCCGCCGCCGCGGGCTCGCACGGCGGGGTGCTGACCGCGTCCGCCGACGGGGTCGCGCTGCGCACCCCGGTGCTGGTGCGGCAGGAGCCCGAGCAGTACGACGTGACCCTGGAGGTGCTGGACCGCGACGGGCGGCCCGCGCAGCTGAACCCGGAGCTGCACCCGGCGGCGACCGCGGTGGACCTGGCGACCGGGACGATCACCCGGCTGGAGGCGGGCGGGGCGACGAGGCTGACCGCGGGGCGGTACGCGCTGTACGCCCGCGTGCTGACCGCGCGGGGCCCGGTCACCGAGAGCACCGTGCTGGCCGTCCCGGAGCTGGTGGTGAGCGGGAACGTCGACGTGGCGCTGGACGCGCGCGACGGCGAGCGGGTCGAGGTCGGCGTGGACGACCCGAGGGCGCGCGGCGGCCTGTGGGACGACGCGGTGGTCGCCTGGGCGGACAGCGGCTCCCCGGTCTGGTACCGGGGTGGCGGCGACGCGGCGCTCGACCGGTTCTACGCGCACAGCTACGGCCAGGGCGACTCGATCGGGTACCTCGCGGGGGTCGAGCTGGCGGAGCAGCCGGTGGAGCTGGCCGTCGACGGGCAGCGGGTGCGCGCGTCCTGGCTCACGGCGGCCGACTGGCGCGGTGTCCGGGGCTACCCGGTCGCGTTCGGCGGCGGCGGGCAGCCGGGCGAGCTGGACGACGTCGCGGGCAAGCTCGTGGTGCTGGACCTGCCCGACGACCCGTTCGGGCTGCCGGAGGTCGCGGCGCGGATCGAGGCGGTGCGGGACGCGGGCGGCGCGGCGGTCGCGCTGTCGACCTACCTGTTCGGTGACCCGAGCGGGTTCGCGCTGCCGACGGTCCAGCTGGGCGGGCCGTCCGGTGACTGGCTGCTGGACGGGGCTCGGGACGGGTCGGTGACCGGCGC
>NZ_JBQGCX010001010.1:0-2464 GCF_052038725.1 Actinosynnema sp. | reverse complement strand
TGCGCGTCCTGCTGGTGCTGACCGTCATCACCGGCGTGCTCTACCCCGCCGCCGTCTGGCTGGTCTCGCGCGTGCCGGGCCTGCACGCCAATGCCGAAGCCACCGGCACCGAGCTGGTCGTGGTGCCGCGCGAGGGCGACGGCTGGTTCCAGCCGCGCCCGTCGATGGCGACGCTGCCCGCGTCGGGCGGGTCCAACAAGGGCGAGCGCAACGCCGACTACGACGCGGTGGTCGCCGAGCGGCGCGCCGAGGTGGCGCGGCGCGAGGGCGTGGCGGAGGACGCCGTGCCGCAGGACGCGGTGACCGCCTCGGCCTCCGGGCTGGACCCGCTGATCAGCGCCGAGTACGCGGCGATCCAGGTGCCGCGGGTGGCGCGGGAGCGCGGGCTGCCGGAGGACGCCGTGCGGGCGCTGGTCGCCGAGGCGTCGGTGGGCCGCTCGCTCGGGTTCGTCGGCGAGCCGGGCGTCAACGTCACCGCCCTCAACCGGGCCGTCGACGCGGCGCGGTGACACCGACCGGGGGCCGCCCGCGCGGCGGCCCCCGGTCTTCCCCATTTTCTGATCTCGGGAGCGGGCGGGACCGTGGACAAGCGCAAGCGCGGCGAACTTCGCATCTACCTGGGCGCGGCGCCGGGTGTCGGCAAGACCTTCGCGGTGCTGGGCGAGGCGCACCGGCGCCGGGAGCGCGGCGCGGACGTCGTCGTCGCCCTGGTCGAGACGCACGGCCGCGAGCGCACCGCCACCATGGTCGACGGTCTGGAGGTGCTGCCCCGCAAGGAGGTCCGGCACCGGGGGACCACGATCACCGAGATGGACGTGGACGCGGTGCTGGCCCGCGCCCCCGAGATCGCCGTGGTGGACGAGCTGGCGCACACCAACGCCCCCGGCTCGCGCAACGCCAAGCGCTGGCAGGACGTGGAGGAGCTGCTGGACGCCGGGATCGACGTGCTGTCCACGCTCAACGTCCAGCACCTGGAGTCGCTCAACGACGTGGTGCGCCGCATCACCCGCGTCGAGCAGCGCGAGACCATCCCCGACGCGGTGGTGCGCCGCGCCGAGCAGGTGGAGCTGGTCGACCTGACCCCGGAGGCGCTGCGCCGCCGCCTGGCGCACGGCAACGTCTACGCCGCGCACAAGATCGACGCCGCGCTGGGCAACTACTTCCGGGTGGGGAACCTGACCGCGCTGCGCGAGCTGGCGCTGCTGTGGGTGGCCGACCAGGTGGACGTGGCGCTCCAGCGGTACCGCACCGAGCAGCGCATCACCGACACCGGGGTGGCCCGCGAGCGGGTCGTGGTCGCGGTGACCGGCGGCGCGGAGAGCGAGACCCTGATCCGCAGGGCCCGCCGCATCGCCGCGCGCGCCGGGGCCGAGCTGCTGGTGGTGCACACCATGCGCGGCGACGGCCTGGCCGGTTCCGCGCCGGGGTCGATCGCCGCGCTGCGCAAGCTCACCGAGGACGTCGGGGCCACGTTCCACATGGTCGTCGGCGACGACGTGCCCGCCGCGCTGCTGGAGTTCGCGCGCGGGGTCAACGCCACCCAGCTGGTGCTGGGCACCTCCCGCCGCACCCGCCTGGCGCGGGTGTTCGACGAGGGCATCGGCGCGGCCGTGATCGGGCAGTCGGGCAGCATCGACGTGCACATGGTCACCCACGACGAGTCGCGCCGCGCCCCGCGCTGGAAGGTCGACCGCAACCCGCTGACCGCGTCCCGCCAGGTCCTGGGCTGGTCGCTGGCGCTGCTGCTGCCGGTGCTGGTGACCGGGACCGGCACGGCGCTGCAGGAGCAGCTGGACTTCTCCACCGACCTGGTCGGGTTCTTCCTGGCCACGGTGGTGGTCGCGCTGGTCGGCGGGCTGGGCCCGGCGGTGGTGGCCGCGCTGGTGGGGGCGGTGCTGCTGAACTACTTCTTCACCCCGCCGTTCTACAGCCTCACCATCGCCACGCCGGAGAACATGCTGACGCTGGTGGTGATGGTGATCGTGGCGGTGCTGGTGGCGCTGGTGGTCGACCGGGCCGCCAGGCTGGCCGCGCAGGCCGCGCGCGCCAGCACCGAGGCCGCGCTGCTCGCCTCCTACGCGCGCACCGTGCTGACCAGCCCGCACCCGCTGGTGCGGTTGCTGGAGAAGGTGCGGGAGAACTTCGGCATGGAGTCGGTGGCGATGCTGGAGCGGGTGGACGGGCGGTGGCGGCGGGTGGCGTGCGTGGGCCCGAGGCCGTGCGACGAGCCGGAGGAGGCCGACGCGGACGTTCCGGTCACGGCGGACGTGCACCTGTCGCTGCGCGGGCGCCCGCTGCCCGCCGCCGACCAGCGGGCCCTGGAGACCGCGGCCGGTCAGGCGCTGCTGGCGCTGCGGCAGCAGCGGATGGCGGTCGAGACGGCGGACGCGCAGCGGCGGGCGGCGACCACCGAGCTGCGCACCGCGATCCTGTCGGCCGTCGGCCACGACCTGCGCACCCCGCT
>NZ_JBQGCX010001009.1:0-6976 GCF_052038725.1 Actinosynnema sp. | reverse complement strand
AGTTCGACGTTGCCGCGCAGGGGTTTGGTCAGCCACGGCTCGGACTGGCCGCCGCCGAGGTCCTCGCGCCGCCAGCCGCGCCGCACCAGGGCGAGCAGCGCCCCCGGTGCGGCCTGCGCGCCGTCGAACCTGGTCAGGGTGCTGGTGGCGCGCGCGGCGGCGGTCAGGGCGACCACCGGGCGGCCCAGTTGCGGGAAGGGCTGGACGACCTCGTGGTCGGCGAGCAGCTCGGCCCACGCGGGCAGGTCGGCGCCCAGGCCCAGCGGGTGGACGACGTGGAGCCGGGTGTCGTCGGGCAGCGGGACCGGGGTGTCCGCGAGGTCGGCCGCGGTGCCGTCCTCGGCGACGCGGAAGCGGGTTCCGCCCGCCGTGGACCAGAGCAGGCGGTCGACCAGGTCGCGCAGCAGCGGGTTCGCGCGCAGGACGCCGTGGAACTCGGCCGCGCTCCACGTCCGGCCCTCGACCATGGCGCGCTCCAGGCGCTTGGTCTGGTCGCGGACCACCGCGGCGGCGGGGCGGCCGTGCGGGACGAGGCGGTCGGCGAGCTGCTCGGCGTCCAGGCCGACCGCGCGGGCGGCCTCGGTGATCCGGCGGGTCGCGTCCGCCCTGAGCACGGGGAACTTGGCGGTGCGGGCGATGCGGTCCAGGCCGCGCAGCGCCTCCTCGGTGCCGGTGCCCGCCAGGACCTCCAGCCCGGTCGTGGCGCGCTGGTGGTTGCCCTCGCCCGGCCAGCGCGCGACCAGCGCGGCGAGCTCGGCGGTGGCGCGGTCGTCGGCGAGGTCGGACTGGGCCTGGAGGACCCAGGTGGACGCGGGGTCGGCGCCCTCGGCGAGCCAGCGGTGCAGGAGGGCGGAGCCGAAGCGCGCCAACGAGTCCGCCGCGCAGACCCGCTTGACCGGGGCCAGGCCCGCGCGGCGGGCGTCGGGGTGGGCGGCGAGGACGTGCAGCAGGTTGCGCACGGCGGGCTCCGGCAGGGCGCGGCCCGCCACGAGCACCGGGGGCAGGGCGGGGATCGCGCGGTCCAGCCAGCCCGGCGGGGCGGTGGGGGTGAGCGAGTCCAGCGGTCCCGCGTCGAGGAGGGCGCGCAGGGCGTCGGCGCGACCGAGTTCGGCGGCCATCTCCAGGAGCGGCTCGCGGTGCTCGGGGCCTGCGAGCAGGCGCAGCGCCGCCTCGGCCGCGCGGCGGGACGGCCCCGGTCTGCCGAGCAGGGCGGGCAGGAGGGGGCGGAGGGCGTGCGCGCCGTGGCGGGTGAAGTAGGCGGTGATCTCGGCGAGCGGGGGCGTGCGGCGCAGCAGCTGGGCGGCCAGGAGCTTGGAGGTGTCGGCGTCGGCCAGCGGGACCAGGGCCGAGGCCGCGACGCGCGGGACGTGCTTGACGGCGTCCCTGAGGAAGGCGGACGCGGCGTGGCCGTGCGTGGCGGCCAGGCGGTGCGCCCAGTCGGCGAGGTGCACGGGGTAGTCGGGGCGCCACGTGGCGAGCACGGGGGTGACGACGTCCTCGGGGGCGTTCAGGAGGAGGGTGAACTGCTGGTGCCAGGCGAGCGCGCCCGCGTGGAGCGCGGCGACGGCCTCGGGCCAGTCGGGGAGCCCGGCGGGGTCGGCGAAGTCCTCGGGCAGGGGGCGGGCGGCCCACTCCTCGCGCTCCCCCGGCAGCCAGCGCTCGTGCGGGCGGTCGGTGACGCGCAGGCGTGCGGCCGGGGGTTCCGGGGTTTCCCACGGCGGGTTCACGAGCGGGCTGGGCAGGTCGGCCGGGTCGGCCTCGGTGATCCGGCGGGTCGCGGGGGCGGGCTCAGGTTCCGGGGCGAGGCGGGCGGCGCGGCCGGGGAAGCGGTCGCGGGCCTTGCGCTGGACGGCTGGGGCTCCGGTGGTCAGCACGAGGGTGAGGGCCTCGTCGGACGGGAACTCGGCGACGACGTCCAGGACCTTCGCGCGCTGGGGCGCGGTGAGGGCGGGGAGCAGGCGGGTGAGGCCGGGCAGGGCGTCGTCCGGGCCGAGGGTGGCGACCAGGGTCGGCAGGGCCCACGGGCGGGAGGTGAGGCACTCCGGGTCGGCGCGGTCGACGACGGTCTCGAACTGGGCGCGGTCGGCGACGGTGGCGACGAGGAGGGCCAGGTCGTGGCCGGGGGCGTCCGGGTCGGCGGCGGCGATCTCGGCGCACAGCCCGGCGGTCCAGGCAGGTTCGTCGGGCAGCAGGAACGCGGCGATGGCGCGGGCGGCCGGGGTGGTGCGGTGGCGGGCGATCGCGTCGCGGGCGGCGGCGCGGACCTCGTCGGGGGCGTGCGCGAGGTCGTGCCGGAGGGGGACGGCGCCGCGGTCGAGCGTCCAGAACGGGTGGTAGGTCTGGTCCTCGGGTGCGGGGTGGGGTTCGTGCTGGTGGGAGAGGGTGAGGGCGGTGGCGGCGGTGACCGCCTCGGCGGCGAGCGGCAGGCCGTGGTCGGCGGCCCAGCGGCGGGTGAGCAGGCGCTGGGCCCTGGCCTTGCCGGGGGAGGTGACCAGGCTGTCGAGCGCGCGGTAGAGCACGGCCGCACCGACCGGGTCGGGGACGCCGCGCAGGAAGGCGTCGAGCCGGGGGTTCGCGGGGACGCGGGAGCGCACGCGCAGGCAGAGGTCGGCGGCCAGGGCCTGGTCGGCGGGACCTGGGGTTTTCCGCGGCTCGGGGGCGCTGCCGTCGCCGCGCCGGGGCAGCACGTGGCGCGCCAGGGCCGGACCCATGGCGTAGGTGCTCTCGGTGGCTTCCATCGCTCCCCTTTCCCGTCAGGGGGGACGGTAGCGGCGGGGTACGACAAAACCGGTTCCCGGCGTCGGGAGGATCGGGGGGTGGTCGATCGGGTGCGGGAGTTCTGGGACGGTCAGGCGGTGCTGCTCGCCGAGGCTGGACGCCGGGTGCGCGGGGTGGACCTGCCTGGGAGGATGGTCGGGACGGAGGTCCGGTGAAGCGGGGGAAGCAGCTCAAGGCGGCCAGGCGGGAGAAGCGGGCCGCGCGGGAGGCGGCGCCGAAGCTGCCCAAGCGGCCGAAGCGGTGGTCCGAGGCCGAGCGGAGCGCGAACCTGCTGGCGCACGCCAAGAGCGGGATCTTGACGGACGCCGAGGCTGCCGAAGTGGCGGACGCGCTGGTGGCCGACCCGTTCGGGGAACACTCCTACGAGCGGATTCACACGCTCGGGCGGTCGTTCTCCACGCGGTACGAGGAGCTGATCGCGGGCTACCTCACGCATCGGGGTGACGACATGCTGGTGCGGATCGCGCTTCAGACGTTGTGCGGGTTCTGGGGCATGTGCGAGCGGTACCTGGCCGACCTGCGGCGGTTCCTGGACGGGGCTGACAACGACCCGATGGGGTTCGCGCGGATGGTCGCGGTGTCCGCCGCCGGGGAGCACCTGCGCGACAACGTCCACAGCGGACTGCTCGCGCACCTGCTGGACCTCGCGGCGCTGCGGCACGACGAGGACCAGGACGGGATCGAGCACGTGGTCGACGCCCTCTCGCGCGCGCTCGGCGACCCCTACTGCGCGGCTCCGATCAAGGCGGCCAGGGCGGCCTGGGAGGACGAGGTGCTGCGGCGGGCGCGGGAGCGGTTGGCCGCGGAGCTGGGCTGACCGCTCCCCCCGCGCCGCCGGTCAGTCCAGGACCGCCACGGCCTCCACCTCCACCAGGTGCTCGGGCACGTCCAGCGCGGCGACGCCGATCAGGCTCGCGGGTGGGACCGGCACGCCGCCCAGGTCGGCCGCCGCCCTGGCCACGCCCTCCAGGAACAGCGGCATCTTGTCCGGGGTCCAGTCCACGACGTAGACGGTCAGCTTGGCCAGGTCCGCGAGCGTGGCGCCCGCGCCCGCCAGGCCCTTCGCGACGTTGCGGTAGCACTGGGCCACCTGCTCCGCGAGGTCGCCCTCGCCGACCGTCGCCCCGGTGGCGTCCCAGGACACCTGTCCGGCCAGGAACAGCAGCTTCGAGCCGGTGGCCACCGCCAGCTGGCGGTAGGGCGGCACCTCGGGCAGGCCCTCGGGGTTGATCAGGGTGATGGCCATGGTCTGCTCCAGACGTCGGTGGTGGCGGTCCGGTGTGGACCGTCCGCGTCCCACAAACATAGCAAAGCAATGCTATGGAATGTCGGTGGGTGACGAGCGCGACGATCCGGGCGCCCTGGGACCCGGCCGATCACCGCGCGGCGCGCCACCGGACCCGGGACGATTCCGATCATGCGGAGTTCACTGTTCAACCACGCCGAGCGGCAAGTCGAGCCGGGCAGCTTCCAGCTCCAGAACGAGCGGATGCTCAAGGTCGACCTCACCGGCAGCGGCGGGTTCTTCTTCGCCAAGCAGGGGTCCATGGTCGCCTACCAGGGCGACGTCGACTTCGCCTACGAGGGCGCGGGCGGGATCGGGAAGCTGTTCAAGAAGGCGTTCACCGGCGAGGGCATGTCGCTGATGAAGGTCTCCGGCAGCGGCGACGTCTTCCTCGCGCAGGACGCCGACGAGATCTTCGTGCTGCACCTGGAGAACGAGTCCGTCACCGTCAACGGCGGCAACGTGCTCGCGTTCGAGAGCGGCCTCAAGTGGGACATCAACCGCGTCGAGGGCGCGTCGATGCTCAGCGGCGGGCTGTTCAACACCACGTTCACCGGCACCGGCGCGCTCGCCGTGACCGCGTTCGGGACGCCCGTCGTGCTCAACGTGGACGTGCCCACCTACGTGGACATGCAGTCCGCCGTGCTGTGGTCGACCTCGCTCCAGTCCTCGATCAAGAAGACCGCCAAGCTGGGCGCGATGATCGGGCGCGGGTCCGGTGAGGCGTACCAGCTGGCGCTCAGCGGCCAGGGCATCGTGGTCGTGCAGGCCTCCGAGGGGCACCCGCCGCCCCAGGCCGCGGGCTGAGCGGATCCGCTCGGGGCGCACCGCGATCCGGTGCGCCCCGAGCGGTTCAGCCGCGCGGCGCGCTAGAACCAGTAGGTCCGGAGCAGCTCGCCGGACAGCGTGCCGTCCGCCTTCCTGCTCCAGAAGCTCATGCGGAAGTACGAGCTGGTCGGGACGAGGTCGAACACGGCCGTCCCCTCGGGTCCGACCGGCACGACCGTGCCGGGATCGGAGTCGCGGTCCCGCCACAGCACCTCGGTCGACCCCGCCAGCGCGGGCGTCACGACGAACCGGATCGGCTCCCCCACGCGCGCGGTCGGCGTGCCGCCCTCGGGGAACTGCGGGCTGGTCACGGTCGGGGGCAGCTTCCTCACCCGGAACGAGTGCGACCTCGAGTCGGTGACCACCCCGCTCGCGGTGACGCCCACGACGGAGAGGGAGTGGTGGTCGGGCTTCGGAGGCGCCCACCGGATCACCGCCGTGCCGTCGGGCCCCGCCGGGACGGTCCGCTCCTGCCCGCCGTTGAAGCTGTACCGGTAGGACACGACCGGGAGCTGCGGCGAGGAGAGGGTGAACACCCCTTCCACGCCGGGGCCGCCGTTGTCGTAGCCACCGGGGTACGTGGCGCTGGTGACGGTCGGCGCGGGGGCCTCGGCCCGCAGTCGGCTGTTGGCCACCCCGGAGCGGTAGCCCGCCGAGTTGATGCTCACCGCCCGGATGGCGAAGGTGCCCTTCGCGGTCGGCGTGTGCTCGACGGTCGCCGTGCCGTCGGCGCCCGCGGGCACGAACTGCTCGGGCCCGTCGCCGATCCGGTAGGCGTAGGAGACCACGTCGTCCCTGGACCAGGGCTCGAACGTGATGACCCGCTTCTCACCGACCAACCCCGACCACGGCCGCGGGTAGATGGAGGGGACGACCTGGTTGACGGTGAAGGTCCTCCGGAGCACGCCCGAGCGCTCGCCCCGCGCGTTCGTGGTCCACACCTCCAAGGTGTGCCCCGAGTAGTCCGGCGTGGGTTCGGGGAACGCCAGGGTGATCACGCCCTTGCGGTCGGGACCGACCGGCAGCGCCTTCTCCTCGCCGCCGTCGAGCCGGTAGCCGAACGCCACCGCGTCGTCCAGGCGCGCGGTCAGCTCGACGTCGGTGGGCGCCCCGATCTCGAAGTACGGGTCCGTCGCGTAGGGCTCGGTGGCGCGCACCCAGTACCGGTAGAGGGCGCCGGGCGAGCGCCAGCCCGCGCGGTCGACCCCCACGACCAGTATGTCGTTCCGAGCGTCCATGGTTGGCGAGATCATGACCGTGGCGCGGCCAACCGCCCGGTCGGCGGCGACCAGACCGCCGTCGATCCCGGTGCCGCTGTACTCGAAGGCGACGATCTGCTCGTCGCCGAGCGCGTCGAACGTGAAGTCGCCGGGGCTGCCCTGCGCGCCGTCACCGGGCGGCCCGCTGTTCTCCGGGAACGTGGTGGAGCTGATCTTCGGGGTCTGGCTGGGGCGCACCAGGTCGGCGGTGAACTCGCACGGCTCGGACCAGGCGGACTTGGCGAGCCCGTCGTCGCTGCGCGCGGCGAACGCGTAGGTCCCGCCGTCCTGGACCATGCCCTCGGGGAAGTGCCCCCACAACCTGCTCGAGTAGTCGTCCATGGTGACCTCGACGCGCCGCCCCGGCTCGGACACCGGCCAGAACGCGAGCTGACCGGTCCGGGCGCCCCCGTTGACGTCGCGCGTGGTCGCCGAGACGACCGGGCGGCCGGTGGTGATGTACGGGACGGCGCCGCACTCGTAGTGCTCCACGAACAGGTTCGTCGGGGTGTCCGGCGGGTGGTTGTAGGCGCCCCGCAGGGGCGAGCCTGCCAGCCCGTGCACGCGCGACCTGCTCGGGTCCGCCTGGTGCTCCTCGGCGACGCGGACCACCACGGTCAGGGAGGAGCGGCCCTCGGCGACGGCCCGCGCGACGGCGTCGTGCGCGTTCCAGGCGGGGTAGCCGGGGCACTCCCCCGCCTGGGGCGCGGGTTCGAGCCTGGTCAGCTCGGGAGGCTGGTTGGCCCAGGTGATCGGGCCGGTCGGCTCGACCACCCACACCTCGGTGGCGCGCGGCGCGGAGCAGTCGGCGACCGAGCGCTCGACC
>NZ_JBQGCX010001008.1:0-3246 GCF_052038725.1 Actinosynnema sp. | reverse complement strand
GGCGGTCCAGCCGCGTCCGGCCAGGTCCTGCGCGAGCGGGGTGCCGAGGTCGGCACCGTAGGCGGCCTTCCAGAACCCGCCGTGGATCACCACGACGACCGGGCCGGAGCCGGTCAGCTCGCCGAACTGGTCGGGGTCGGGGCCGTACTCGATGCGCTGCACGCGACCAGTGAACCGCACCGCGCCGGAGGGCGCGGGGGCGCAGGCCCGACCAGCTCCCTTGATCGTATGGGCCGAACGCTGTCGATCTTGCTCTGCCCGGCGGATTGATCTTGGTCGCCGCGTCGGCCAACGTCGGGCGGTTGGCTGTGCGGGCGTTCGAGGAGCGGTGATGGGGTCGAGATCGGCGCGGGCCGCGGCCTGCGCGGGGGTGGTCGCGGCGCTGGTGGCGGGGGTGGTCTCCGGGAGCGCCCACGCGGACCTGGAACGGGTGGAGCGGTCGAGCTGGACGGCGGCGTGGGCGGCGAGCCCGGTCGTGGGCGGACCGAACCCCCACAACGACTGCCCGTCGGGCGGCGCCGGCCTGACCGACCGGACCGCGCGGAACGTGGTGTTCACCAGCGCGGGCGGCGACCTGGTGCGGATCAGGCTCGGCAACGCCTTCGGCGCGACCCCGCTGCGGGTCGACCGGACCACGGTGGCCCGCCAGGGCGGCGGGGCGGCGCCCGTTCCCGGCACGACCAGGCCGGTCACCTTCGGCGGGTCGCGCGAGGCGCTCGTCCCGGCGGGCGGGGAGCTGCTCAGCGACCCGGTGCTGCTGGACGTGGCCGCCCTGTCGACGCTGCTGGTCAGCGTGCACTTCCCCGGCCCCACCGGCCCCCTGACCAACCACCCGTTCACCGCCCAGGGCAACTACCTCGCCGAGGGCGACCGGACCGACGACCGCACCGGGACCGGCTTCGCCGACAGCCCGTGCTGGCTGGGCGTGAGCGGCGTCGACGTGGCCGAGCGGGGGCAGCGGTCGGCGGGCGCGGTCGTGGTGTTCGGCGACTCGATCACCGACACGGCGGCGAGCACCGACGACGCGAACCGGCGCTGGCCGGACTTCCTGGCCCGCCGCCTCGCGGCGCGGGACGGCCGGACGCCCTCGGTGGTCAACGCGGGCCTGGGCGGCAACCGGCTGGTCGCCGACCGCGAGGGCGAGCCGCACTACGGCGTCGCGGGCACGACCCGCTTCGCGCGCGACGCGCTCGGCCAGACCGGCGTGCGCACCGTCGTGGTCCTGTCCGGGGTCAACGACCTCAGCTTCGACGCCACCGCCGACGAGCTGATCGACGGCTACCGCGACCTGATCGCGCAGGCCCACCGGCGGGACGTGCGGGTGGTCGGCGGCACGATCATGCCGTTCCGGACCTCGTTCGCCTGGACCCCGGAGCGCGAGGCGACCTGGCGGAGGGTGAACGCCTGGATCAGGACCTCGGGCGAGTTCGACGCGGTGGTCGACTTCGCGAGCGCCATGGCCGCGCCGGGCGACGACGCCCTGCTCAACCCCGCCTACGACCGGGGCGACGGCCTGCACCCGACCGACGCGGGCACCGAGGCCATGGCGGACGCGGTCGACCTGCGGCTGCTCTGAGCCCGCGCCGGTTGGTCCGGTGGCCGCCCCCCTTGCTCCGGGCAGCGGGTTGACCGGCCCGCGCCCGGCGGCCAGCGTCGTCAGGTGGGCGATGCGAGCTGGTGAGGAGCGGCGATGGGGCCGAGAGCGGTGCTCGGAGCGGTGCTGGCCGCGGTGCTGGCGGCCGGGGTGGCGACCGGGACCGGGCAGGCGGAGCCCGACCGGGCGCGCTGGGTCGGCGGCTGGGCGGCGAGCCCGGTGGTCGGCAGCGCGATCCCGTGGAGCGACTGCCCGGCGGGCGCGGGACTGACCGATCAGACCGTGCGGAACGTGGTGTTCACCAGCGCGGGCGGCGACCTGGTGCGGATCAGGCTCAGCAACGCCTTCGGCACGACCCCGCTGCGGGTCGACCGCACCTCCGTCGCCCGCCAGGACGCGGGCGCGAGGCCCGTCCCCGGCACGACCAGGCCGGTGACGTTCGGCGGGTCGCGCGAGGCGCGGGTGCCCGCAGGCCGGGACCTGCTCAGCGACCCGGTCCGCCTCGACGTCGCAGCCCTGTCGACGCTGCTGGTCAGCGTCCACTTCCCCGGCCCCACCGGCCCCCTGACCAACCACCCGTTCACCGCCCAGGGCAACTTCCTGGCCACCGGCGACAAGACCGACGACCGCACCGGGACCGGCTTCGCCGACACCCCGTGCTGGCTGGGCGTGAGCGGCGTCAACGTCGCGCGGGAGCGGCCCGCGGGCACGGTCGTGGCGTTCGGCGACTCGATCACCGACACCTCCGCGACCACCGGCAACACCAACCGCCGCTGGCCCGACTTCCTGGCCCGCCACCTCGCGGAGCGCAGGCACGCCCCGTCCGTGGTCAACGCGGGCCTGGGCGGCAACCGGCTGGTCGCCGACCGCGAGGGCGAGCCCTACTACGGCGTCGCGGGCACCACCCGCTTCGCCCGTGACGCGCTCGGCCAGACCGGCGTGCGCACCGTGATCGTGCTGGAGGGCGTCAACGACATCGGCTTCGACGCCACCGCCGACGAGCTGATCGTGGGCTTCCGGAACCTGATCGCCCAGGCGCACGCGCGCGGGGTGCGGATCGTGGGCGGCACGATCCTGCCGTTCAAGACCTCGTTCATCTGGACCCCGGAGCGCGAGGCGACCTGGCGGGCCGTGAACACCTGGATCAGGACCTCCGGCGAGTTCGACGCGGTGGTCGACTTCGCGGCGCCCACCGCCGCGCCGGGCGACGACGCCGTGCTCGCCCCGGCCTACGACAGCGGCGACGGCCTGCACCCCGGTGACGCGGGCACCGAGGCCATGGCGAACGCGATCGACCTGCGGCTGCTCTAGAAGGCGAGAGCCTGCGTCGCGGTGGGACCTGGGGGTCGCCCCACCGCGACGCGGCAACCGCCGGACCGAGGGGGGAGGTGTCCGGCGCGCTCAACCGAGTCCGCTACCGATGGGTAGCCGGTGCGGTGCCTCAGGACACGAGGGTAACCGCTGTCACCCGCGTTCGCCAGAAAAGAGCAAGCCCCACTACGCCCAGCGATCGGTCAAAACGCCCAGAGCGCCCAGCGCTACGGCCCCCCCCGTGGACGCCCTGACCACCGAGGGCCCCAGCCTGACCACGTGCGCACCCGCATCCACCAGCGCGGAAAGCTCCTGCTCCGCGATGCCTCCCTCCGGGCCGA
>NZ_JBQGCX010001007.1:0-5462 GCF_052038725.1 Actinosynnema sp. | reverse complement strand
CACTGAGAGTCGTCGCTGAACTGTCGCTGGGGCGGTGGCGTGGAACGGGCGCGCGGGGACGGCGGCGTGGAACGGGCGCGGGCGCAGGGGGCGCGAGTGAGCGCGAGCTCCCGGAGTGCGTGGTCTGGGCCGGGGCTCGTGGAACGAGCGGAGCGGCGGCCCCGTGGGACCGCCGCGCCTGAGGGCGTGCGTGGCGCTCGTGCGTCGCCGCTGATCAGCGCAGCGCTGCCGCCGCGCGGGCCAGGGACTCGATGCGGGCGTAGTCGCCCGACAGCAGGGCGTCCTTCGGGGCCAGCCACGAACCGCCGACGCAGCCGACGTTCGGCAGGGCCAGGTAGCGCGGGGCGGTGTCCACCGTGATGCCGCCCGTCGGGCAGAAGCGCAGGCCCGGCAGGGGGCCGCCGATCGACTTCAGGTAGTCCGCGCCGCCCGCCGCCTCCGCCGGGAAGAACTTGAGGGCGGTCAGGCCGCGCTCGGCCAGGCGCATGGCCTCGGAGACGGTCGCCGCGCCCGGCAGGAACGGCAGGCCCGTGTCCTCCGCCGCGCCCAGCACCCGGTCCGTGCTCCCCGGAGTCACCAGGAAGGCCGCGCCCGCCTTCGCCGCCGCCGCCGCGTGCTCCGGCGCGGTCACCGTGCCCGCGCCGATCACGATCTCCGGCACCTCGGCGGCGACCCGCTCGATCGCCTCCAGCGCGACCGGGGTGCGCAGGGTCAGCTCGATGACGCCGATCCCGCCGCGCAGCAGCGCCTGCGCCAGCGGCACGGCGTGCTCGGCGTCGTCCACGACGACGACCGGGACGACGGGGGACAGCGCCAGCAGATCCTGGGCCGTCGCGTGTGCTGCGGTGGTCACCGGCTCACCTCCTGGTTGCTCAGCCCCGCGAAGTGCGAGGCGGCGATCGGGCCGAACACGCTGGCTCCCCGGTCGGCCGGGCCGACCGACCGGCGCAGCGCCGCGAACAGCTCGCGACCCGTGCCGGTCCAGGACTGCGCGTCCGGGGGGAAGTCCACCAGTTCGCGCGCGCCCAGTTCAACCGGGTCCACCAACACGTCCAAAGTGGCCGCTCCGGCGTCCACCCGCAGCACGTCGCCGTCGCGCACCCGCGCCAGCGGACCGCCCACCGCGGCCTCCGGGGTCACCTGGATCGCGGCCGGGATCTTGCCCGACGCGCCCGACATGCGGCCGTCGGTCACCAGCGCGACCTTGAACCCCCGGTCCATGAGCACGCCCAGCGCGGGCGTCAGCTTGTGCAGCTCCGGCATCCCGTTCGCCTGTGGCCCCTGCTGCCGCACCACCACGACCACGTCGCGGTCCAGCTCGCCTGCCTTGAACGCGGTCCCGAACGCCTCCTGCGAGGTGAACACCCGCGCGGGCGCCTCCACGACCCGGTGCTCCTCGGCCACCGCCGACACCTTGATCACCGCGCGGCCCAGGTTGCCGGACAGCATCCGCAGCCCGCCGTCCGCCGAGAACGGGTCCGACGCCGGGCGCAGCACCGCCGCGTCCAGGGTCTCGGTCGGGCCGTCGCGCCACACCAGCTCGCCGTCCACGAGCACCGGCTCGCGGCGGTACCGGTCCAGACCGGGACCGGCGACCGTGCGCACGTCCCCGTGCAGCAGGCCCGCGTCCAGCAGCGTCCCCACCAGGAACTGCACGCCGCCCGCGGCCTGGAAGTGGTTGATGTCCGCGCCGCCGTTGGGGTACACCCGCGCCAGCAGCGGCACCACCGAGGACAGCTCGGCGAAGTCGTCCCAGCCCAGCTCGACGCCCGCCGCCGACGCGATCGCCACCAGGTGCATGGTGTGGTTGGTCGACCCGCCGGTGGCCAGCAGCGCGATCACGCCGTTGACCACGGACTTCACGTCGACGACGTGCCCGAGCGGGGTGAACTCCTCGCCCCGGCTCAGCGCGACCGCGCGGCGCGCCGCCTCCTCGGTCAGCGCCTTGCGCAGCGGCGTGTTCGGCGGCACGAACGTGGCGCCCGGCAGGTGCAGGCCCATGACCTCCACGACGAGCTGGTTCGAGTTCGCCGTCCCGTAGAACGTGCAGGTGCCGGGGCTGTGGTACGAGGCGGCCTCGGCTTCGAGCAGGTCCTCGCGGGTCGCCTTGCCCTCGGCGAACAGCTGCCGCACGCGGGCCTTCTCCTTGTTCGGCAGCCCCGACTCCATGGGCCCGGCGGGCACCAGGATCGCGGGCAGGTGGCCGAACGAGAGCGCGCCGATCAGCAGACCCGGCACGATCTTGTCGCACACGCCGAGCAGCAGCGTCGAGTCGAACATGTCGTGCGAGAGCGCGATGGCCGTGGACATGGCGATGACGTCGCGGCTGTACAGCGACAGCTCCATGCCCGCGCGGCCCTGCGTGACGCCGTCGCACATCGCGGGCACACCGCCCGCGAACTGGGCGATCCCGCCCGCCCCGCGCGCCGCCTCCTTGATCCAGGAGGGGTACTCGTCCATCGGCTGGTGCGCCGACAGCATGTCGTTGTAGGCCGACACGATGGCGACGTTGGGCTTGCGCACCGCGCGCAACGCCTGCTTGTCGCCCCCGGTGATGCCCGCGAACCCGTGGGCCAGGTTGCTGCACGCGAGGTCCCCGCGCGCTGGCCGCCCCTCAAGCGCGGCGGCGTTCACTCGTTCGAGATAGGCGGACCGGCTTGCTGCGCTCCGGGCGGCAATGCGGGCCGTCACTTCTGCGACGACGGGGTGCAGGTCGCTCATTGCTCTGCGTCTCCGGTGGGTAATCACGGGCTGTGGTGGCCCCGGTGGACGACAGCGCTGGCGTCGCACGGAAGGACGTGACAGCGCACACACTAGGTGACCAGAGGGCTTGATCACAAAAACGATTCAGAATCCGGACGGCCCCGCACGGGTGTGTGGCCCTTGTCACAGTGCCCGAGAGCGGGCAGAGTCGGACGCCGGAACACGCCCAGGGAGGTCCCCCGACATGACGTCCTCCGAGATCGCCGAACTGCGCCGCGCGGTCGGCAGGCTCCGCCAGGCCGTCGTCGCGGTGCGCGCCCGCCACGGCGACGTGCCCGCCGTGCGACGCCTGGCCAACGACGTGGAGCGGCTCGACATCGACGCCGCCGACCTGTCCGAGGCGCCCATCGCGCCACGACCGCGCCAAGCCCCCGACGTGGAGCGGGAGGTGGTGGTCGTGCCCGACACGCCCTACGACGCCTCGCTCTGGCACGATGCGGACGACGAGGGGCTCGGCGGCTACCGGCAGCGCCGCTGACCCGGCCCGGCCCGCGGCCCCCGCGTCCTCGGCGCGGGGGCCGTTCGCGTTCCCGCAGCGCGGCGGCGGGGGTCCGGGCGGCCCGCGCGGGCGGTTCGGCGCGGCGCTCGTCCCACCCTGTGGACGGACGTCGCCCGGACGTGGCGGAACCCCCCGGAAGCGCCATATGGGACGCCCGATCCGGTCATCACCCGGATGGGGAAACGACAGGAACCGGGCGCGGAAGCAAGGTCGTCAGGTGGCCGAAAACGGCTCCAGCCGGACCGGACAGCGCCATCCCGAGCACCACCACCCGGAACGGTGACAGCGGGCGAGCCGCCGCCGGACGTCGCACCGGGGGCGCCACCGCACGGGGCACGCGCGGCGCCACCCGCACAGGGCGCCACCCGCACAGGGCACGACCGCACAGGGCACCACCCGCACAGCGCACAACCGAACAGCCGAGCACCACCGCCGAGCACCACAACGACGTGGAGAGGTGAGGGGATGAGGGCGCGGATCGAACAGCGCACGCTCCGCACGGACCGCTGGTGGCTGCCCCCGCTGGCGACGGCGGCGGCCCTGCTGCTGATCTCCGCCTACGCGGCGGTGCGCACCTTCATGGGCGACTACTACTGGGTCGACGACTACCACTACCTGACGCCCATGTACTCCCCGTGCCTGAGCCAGGAGTGCTTGCCCGAGGCCGCGCACTTCGGCAGGCCGCTGCCCGAGCTGCCCGGCTTCCTGACCCCGCCCGTGGTGATCCTGCCGTTCCTGCTGGGCTTCCGGGTCACCTGCTACTACTACCGCAAGGCCTACTACCGCGCCGCCTGGCTGTCCCCGCCCGCGTGCGCCGTCGCCGAGCCGCACGCCCGCTACACCGGCGAGACCCGGTTCCCGCTGATCGCGCAGAACCTGCACCGGTACTTCTTCCTCGCCGCGTCGGTCCTGCTGCTGGTCAACACCTACGACGCGCTCGCCGCGCTCACCACGGGCCTGGGCCTGGGCAACATCATCCTGCTGGTCAACGTGACCCTGCTGGGCGCGTACACCCTGTCCTGCCACTCGTGCAGGCACATCGCGGGCGGCAGGCTCAAGCACTTCTCCCGGCACCCCGTGCGCTACCGGATGTGGACGCTGGTCTCCAGGCTCAACGCCAGGCACATGCTCCTGGCCTGGGCGTCGCTGGTCTTCGTCTGCCTGACCGACCTCTACATCGCGCTGGTCTCGGCCGGCGTCGTCAGCGACCTCAGGTTCATCGGCTGACCTCCGGCGGGGCCGGTGGGCGAAGGCAGGGAGAGGAGCGGGCGTTGCCCGAGCTGGAGAGGCACACCTTCGACGTGCTCGTGATCGGCGCTGGGGGCGCGGGCCTGCGCGCCGCGATCGAGGCGAGGCAGCGCGGGGCCCGGACCGCCGTGCTGTGCAAGTCCCTGTTCGGCAAGGCGCACACCGTCATGGCCGAGGGCGGCATCGCCGCGGCCATGGGCAACGCCAACCCGAACGACAACTGGCAGGTGCACTTCCGCGACACCATGCGCGGCGGCAAGTTCCTCAACAACTGGCGCATGGCCGAGCTGCACGCCAAGGAGGCGCCACAGCGGGTGTGGGAGCTGGAGACCTACGGCGCGCTGTTCGACCGCACGAAGGACGGCCGGATCAGCCAGCGCAACTTCGGCGGCCACGAGTACCCGCGCCTCGCGCACGTCGGCGACCGCACCGGCCTGGAGCTGATCCGCAGCCTCCAGCAGAAGGTCGTCTCGCTCCAGCAGGAGGACTTCGTCGAGACCGGCGACCACGAGTCGCGGCTGAGGGTGTTCCAGGAGTTCACCGTCACCGACCTGCCGCTGGACGGCGGGCGGGTCGCGGGCGCGTTCGGCTACTGGCGCGAGAGCGGCCGGTTCACCCTGTTCGAGGCGCCCGCCGTGGTGCTGGCGACCGGCGGCATCGGCAAGTCGTTCAAGGTCACCTCGAACTCGTGGGAGTACACCGGCGACGGGCACGCGCTGGCCCTGCGCGCGGGCGCCGAGCTGGTCAACATGGAGTTCGTCCAGTTCCACCCCACCGGCATGGTCTGGCCGCCCAGCGTCAAGGGCATCCTGGTCACCGAGTCGGTGCGCGGCGACGGCGGCGTCCTGCGCAACTCCGAGGGCGAGCGGTTCATGTTCGGCTACGTGCCCGAGGTGTTCAAGGACAAGTACGCCGAGGACGAGGCCGAGGGCGACCGCTGGTACACCGACCC
>NZ_JBQGCX010001006.1:0-2949 GCF_052038725.1 Actinosynnema sp. | reverse complement strand
CCCCCGCACTGTGTGACGGGCCGGAGTAGCCGGATCCCTTGTCGACACTGGTAGGCGACGGAGAGGGCGGCGGCTTCTTCGAGCTGGGGGTCTTGCCGCCGTAGGGCGGGTAGGTCTTGTTGCTGTCGTTGAATCCGACCCCGGGCTTGTGGTGCGGGTACGGCTCGAGTCCGGTGGGGTCGGACCAGGTGGCGGGCGCGGCGGCGCCGTAGCCGTAGGTGCCGGCGAGCTGGCGGTGGTTGGCGGTGTCGACGACGGGGTCGGTCGCGGTGAACAGGCCCGCCTGGGGGTCGTAGGCGCGGTAGCCGATCTGGGTGAGGCCGCTGAGGAGGTCGATGGTGCCGCCGACGAAGCCGGTCTCTCCGACCCACCCAGGGGTTGTGTTGTCAGGAGCGAGGCCGGAACGGCCGGGCAGGCTGCCGGGGCTGCCGGCTGGTGGTTGTCCGCTGAGGTGCCCGCCGAGTGCCCCGTTGCCGGTGCCGGTGGTTCCGGCGGGTCGGGTGTCGAGGGGGTCGCCGTAGGGGTCGGTGAACCGGTACGTCACCTCCGGTGCGGCGAGGCCGTTGCCTCCCCGGTGCGGGTCGGTGCCGGTGGTGGGCGTGGGGGTCTGGGTGACGTCGCGGGCGTCGATCTGCACGGTGGCGGTGCCGTTGTGGTCGGACCCGCTGACCCGTAGGCGCGGTGCTTCCACGAGGGCCCCGTTGCGGGTGACGGCCTCCCGGACGACGGTGGCGAGGCCTGCGGCGACGCTGCGGCGGGCGACGACCTCGGTCTCGCCCGCGCCGGTGGTCCCGCTCGGCAGTGCGGTGCGGGCGGGGCGGACGGTGAGCTCGGTGTCGCCGATGGTGAGGGTGGTCTCCCGCTGGGCGGAGGCACCGGCGGGCACGCTGCTGGTGGCGCCCGGGTCCTGCACCCGCAGGAGGCGCTGCCCGCTGGGGCCGTAGTCGAACTCGGCCCAGCCGCGCAGGGTGCTGCTGGCTCCGGTGGTGGGGGTGGCCGGTTGGACGGTCCCGGAGGTGGCGGTGGTGTCGTGGACGGCGAGGGTGTCCAGGCGGCCTTCGGCGTTGTAGGCGAGGGCCTGGACGTGGCGGTGGGCGTGGCTGGCGGTGGAGTCGATGTCCACGGGCCTGCGGACCATGTTCCCGGCCGCGTCGTAGGCGTAGGAGAACGTCAGGGTCGGTCCCGTGCCCGTTGCGCCGTTCACGGTCACGGGGGCGGAGGTGATGGTCGTGGGGGCGTGCGGGCCCCCTATTCCCGGGCCTTCACCGCTCGCGGTCACGCTGGACCCGGCGGCCGGGTAGGCCGACGTCCACGCCCGCAGCGCGGTCCTGTCGGTCTCGGTGGTGCGGTTCCCGGTGCCGTTGAACGCGTAGGACAGGTTGTACGCACCGGCGAGGCCGCTGCCCACCGCGCCGGTCGCGGCGGTGCCGCTGCAGGCGGTGCTGGTCTGGACCGTGTAGGCGGCGCTCATGCGCCCGGCGAAGTCGTGGGCGAAGCACTGGCGGGCGGTGACCCCGGGGGGCGTGCAGACCGCGGACGCCGCCGCAGGGGAAGCGGCAGCCACGCTCGAGGGCTGGCGCGACTTGCTCGAGGCGACCGAGGCGACCGAGGCGACCGAGGCAGAGTCGTACGCGGCTGCGGCCCGAGGCCATTGTCGTGCGCTCGGACCAAGGCACCGCGCCGGGCGAGGCAACCGCCTGCCGACAGTGCGGCGTAGCAGTCAAGCTGCCTTTCGACCTAGCCCAGCCCAGCGGCGTTCACTCGCCACTGCCACCTGTGGACAACCGCAAGGCGCGTCTTGACCAGCTCGCCATTCGGGTGGATCGTCTGTTTTGCGGAGGGCGTGGGATTCGAACCCACGGAACAGGAATGGTTACCTGTTCAACGGCTTTCAAGAGCGTCTGGGGTACCGCCCCTGACCTGTGGCTTCGTCAGCTCCCGCCCGCCCGGGGGCACGGGACGGGCACGAGCATCCGGATAACGGCCGCGGTGCCGCGATGCCTACCGGATACAAAGGTGCTTGATCACCCGCCGCCACCGTCGTTGAGGTATCAGTCCGAGCTTCGACTGAGGCCAGGGCGGAGCATGCGATCTCGCCAGGATCCCGTCACGCTGGCGTGGGGCCAGCTGCATAGGACGGCTCGAACCGGCGCGAGAGTTGTCGCTTGGCACTTGTCAACGGCTGCCCGGGCGTTTCTGACGACGCCGCCAGATGTACTGGAGCAATAGTTGCAGCGGGAAACCACTGGTATCCGGTGTGGGCGCCAGCACGCGTGGTCTCCCGATCGTGAGGACGCTGAGAACAAGAAGCAGGCATACGCCAGCCGTGATGGTCAGCATGACGTGCAATGCTGCAGGCATCGGGCGACCCTGAGAATTAAACGCGGCGAGAGCCAGGAGGTACCCCAGCCCCACAGTGAGAAGCAGCGTCAAGGAGGGATAGATGCCACTTTGTCGCAGCGCTTCTCCGAAGCGATCAGCGCTAGGAATCCTCCTATAACTGGCATAGGACTCGCAGACAGCGTAAACCCAGAGAAGCAGGAGAATGACCAAGGGAAAGGCGGACATGGACTAACCGCCCTTCCCGGCGGCTGGGACAGACGATTGCCAGGCCTCATCGGCCGCCCAACATAAGGAGGCGCCCTGGGGCTCGTGGAGTCTGCCTCCGACTGTTCCGGCCCCACAAGCGCCTAGCCAACCGCGCCGACCTCGTCGACCGCGCCGACCTCCACCGACGAGAGCCCGGGAATCAGCAGCGAGTCCCACCGCGGGTTCTACTGCGTCTACACAAATCGAGGGGACCGGTCGTCGAGCGTCCGTGCCCCCTTGGCGGGGAGCACAACGAGGCTGACGGCGGGGCCAGCCAGTCGCCCCGAGGCCGCAACCCCGAGCCGCGACCTGCTCGCACGCGGGACCGCTCAGTGCCGGGCCCGGACTCACACGACGCCC
>NZ_JBQGCX010001005.1:0-3690 GCF_052038725.1 Actinosynnema sp. | reverse complement strand
CCCGCGAGCCCTCCCACCCGACCCGCCCCCTGTCCACCCGAACGGGGTGTGAGCCGCGTCCCCGCCCCCGCCGACCGCCCCCGGACCACCCGTCCGCACCGGGAGTCGCCCACCGTGACCGCGTCTGCGCCCCGCGCCCCTGCCAAGCGCTTGCCCGCAGCGCTCCGTGCCCGGTCAACACGGGTTCGTCACCCGCTGCCACCGTCCTAGGGGGCGCGTTCCCGCATCCGCGTGAACAGAGTGTTACGTCAGAGGGATCTGAAGTTTCAGTCGAGCGACTTGCCGTGAGTTCCCACTGTGCTCAGGATCACCGGACAACACCCGCCGGGCCCCTTGAGGAGGACAACGTGGTCACCGCGGAAACCCGTGAGCGCAAGCCGATCTACAAGCACCTGTACTTCTGGGTGCTGGTGTCGATCGTGCTGGGCGTGGTGGTCGGGTACGCCTTCCCGGCCCAGGCGTCCGGCATGAAGTGGCTCGCCGACTTCTTCGTCGCGCTGGTCAAGGTCGTCATCGCCCCGACCATCTTCTGCACCGTCGTCGTCGGCATCGCGGGCCTGGGCAACCTGGCCAAGGCGGGCGGCCTGGCGCTGCGCACCATCCTGTACTTCACCGCGATGACCACGGTGGCGCTCGCCATCGGCATGGTCGTGGTCAACGTCGTGCAGCCCGGCCACCACGGCCCGGCCATCCCGATCAACGACTCGGCCGCCGAGAAGACCCTCGCCGACGCCGCCACCGCCGAGACCGGCGTCACCGGCTTCATCCTGAGCCTGGTCCCCAAGTCGTTCGTCGGCGCGTTCACCGACGGCCAGCTGATCCAGGTCCTCGTCGTCGCGATCCTGGTCGCGGTCGCCGTGGCGGGCATGGGCAAGCGCGGCGAGCGCGTCGTCACCGCCCTGGACACCACCGCCAAGGTCATGTTCGGCGTCATCAAGATCGTCATGTACGCGGCCCCGATCGGCGCGTTCGGCGGCATCGCCTACACGATCGGCAAGTTCGGCGGCACGATCCTCGGCAAGCTCGCCTGGCTGATGGGCTCGTTCTACGTCACCTGCATCCTGTTCGTGTTCGTCGTCCTCGGCGGCGTCGGCATGTACGCGGGCGTCAACATCGTGAAGTTCCTGCGCTACATCAAGGACGAGCTGCTGATCGTGCTCGGCACGTCCTCCAGCGAGTCGGTGCTGCCCCGGATGCTGGTCAAGCTGGAGGCGGCGGGCGCGGACAAGTCCGGCGTCGGCCTGACCATCCCGACCGGCTACTCGTTCAACCTCGACGGCACCTGCATCTACCTGACCATGGGCGCGATCTTCATCGCCCAGGCCACCGGCCACGACGTCAGCATCGGCACCCAGATCGGCCTGCTGCTGTTCATGCTGCTGGCCTCCAAGGGCGCGGCGGGCGTCACCGGCGCGGGCCTGGTCACCCTGGCCGCCTCGCTGCAGGCGTTCGAGGCCAACAGCGCCATCCCGGCCGTCGGCATCGCCCTGATCGTCGGCATCGACCGCTTCATGTCCGAGGCCCGCGCGCTGACCAACGTCGTCGGCAACGGCATCGGCACCCTGGTGATCGCCAAGTGGCAGAAGCAGCTCGACGGCGAGCAGCTCAAGCGCGTCCTGGACGACCCGGACTCGGTCGACGTCGACAGGCTGATGGACCAGCAGCACGGCGACGACGACGAGACCAGCAAGCAGCCGGTGGGCGCGGGCGCCCGCTGACCGCCTCCCCGACGCCGAGGGCCCCGTCTCCGCAGCACGCGGGGGCGGGGCCCTCGGGTCACTCCGGGGGCGAACGGGGCCGCGCCGCCCGGTGGCGTCCGAAGAGGACACGATGGGGTGGGTTCTCCGAGTCGCAACCCGCCCGTCACAGTCGAACCGGCCCGCACCGCAGCCCGTCCGGCGCCCGCCACGACCCCGTGTCACCCCAGGTCCGGCCACGCCGTGTTCGCGCCCGCGGAGGACCGGGAACCCACCCCTTCCGGGGGACGCGGAAGATCACTCAGCGCCACGGACCGGCCCCGAGCGCCGCCGCCCCTTGACGGGATCTTGAACCTGAACGCAGAATGTCCCGCGATTCCGCTGGGCGGGTGGAAAAACCACCCGACCCGCACAACGGGAGATCCGATCCGGCGCACACGCCCGCGCGTCTCCCGCAACCCGATCCGCCGGTCGGAGGCGGTCCCGCTCCACTCGGGACGGTCGCCGAGGGCGGTCGAACGAACGGCTCCGCTGAGCGAGAAGGACGCGGAGCACGTCACCAACAGGGGTGCCGCTGGGCGCTCCGGCCGAAAGAAGTCGACGCAGAGTAACGAAAGAGCGGGGATCAAGCAGTCCGCCGGATGAGTGTTGTCGCTGTTCCCCGCGTCTCAACGGGGACGCGCCCGCACGTTCGCGGAGTTATGCTTAACACGGCGTAACAGCTCAGGGGCTCTATCGTCCCCCGCCTCCCAATCGTTACTTGCCAACAGCCGGGATCACCCATTGGATGGTGTGACTTGGTTTCACGGCTGTTAAAGTCGCGTCAACACGCGGGCCATCGTCGTCCCGTGCCCAGAAGCCGAGATTCCCAGGACTGAGCACGAGGACTCGTTCTCTCGAACGACGACGAGGGAGGTCTACGCAGTGATCTTCTCCGCCATCCCCTCCGCGCAGGGTCTCTACGACCCCAATGCGGAGCGTGACGCCTGTGGTGTCGCGATGGTCGCCGACACGTTCGGCAGGCGTTCGCACGCGATCGTAGTCGACGCGCTGACCGCGCTGGCCAACCTGGAGCACCGGGGCGCAGCCGGAGCGGAGCCGACCAGCGGCGACGGCGCCGGGATCCTGCTCCAGCTCCCCGACGAGTTCCTGCGCGAGAGCGTGGACTTCGACCTGCCCGAGCGCGGTTCCTACGCCGCGGGCACCGCCTTCCTCCCCGCCGAACCCGGTGACCGCGCCAAGGCCGTCGCGCTCGCCGAGCGGATCGCCGAGGAGGAGGGCCTCGAGGTCCTCGGCTGGCGCGAGGTCCCGGTCGACCCGGAGCGCGCCGACATCGGCCCCACCGCCCGCTCGGTCATGCCGCACTTCGCCATGCTGTTCGTCAAGGGCGTGGGCGGCGAGAGCGGCATCACCCTCGACCGGCTCGCGTTCGCGCTGCGCAAGCGCGTCGAGCACGAGACCGCCACCGCGCAGGTCGGCGCCTACTTCCCGTCGCTGTCCGCGCGCACCGTCGTCTACAAGGGGATGCTGACCACCACCCAGCTCCCCGCGTTCTTCCCCGACCTGCGCGACGAGCGGCTGGCCAGCGCCATCGCCCTCGTGCACAGCCGGTTCTCCACCAACACCTTCCCGTCGTGGCCGCTGGCGCACCCCTTCCGGTACGTCGCGCACAACGGCGAGATCAACACCGTGCGCGGCAACCGCAACCGGATGCGCGCCCGCGAGGCGCTGCTCGCCTCCGACCTGGTGCCCGGCGACCTGAGCAGGCTCTTCCCGATCTGCCACCCGGACGGCTCGGACTCGGCGTCCTTCGACGAGGTCCTCGAACTGCTCCACCTCGGTGGCCGCAGCCTGCCGCACGCGGTGCTGATGATGATCCCCGAGGCGTGGGAGAACCACGCCGAGATGCCGGCCGACCAGCGGGCGTTCTACCAGTTCCACGCGAGCCTCATGGAGCCCTGGGACGGGCCCGCGGCCGTGGTCTTCTCGGACG
>NZ_JBQGCX010001004.1:0-3025 GCF_052038725.1 Actinosynnema sp. | reverse complement strand
GGCATCGCGGCAGTGCGCGGACGCGGACTGTGGGCCGGGGTCGACATCGATCCTCGGGCCAAGACCGGCCGCGAGGTGTCGATGCTGCTGCGCGACCAGGGGGTCCTGTGCAAGGAGACCCGCGAGTCCACCCTGCGCGTCGCGCCGCCGCTCGTGATCACCCGCGAGGAGCTGGACCACGGCGTGGACGCGCTGGCCGAGGTGCTGTCCCGTTAGGACGGTTCGTCCGGGTGGACCGCTTCGTCCCCGGTGATCTCCGGGGAAATCGAGCAATCCGGAGCGATCACCGCCCCCGTGCGCGCATCATCGTCCGCATGGGTGAGCGCAAGCGGGCGTTGGCGGCCAAGGCGCTGGGGCGGTGGACCGAGCCGGACGAGGTGCGGGCGCGCGGCCGGGAGCTGCGCGCCACCACCGGCCCCGAGGCGCACCGGGAGTTCGTCACGGCCCCGGACCGCCCCTCCGTCGTGGAGTACGTGACCGCCACGAACGAGGGACGCCTGCCGCACCTCGTGCCACTGCGCCTCCAGCGGATGCTCGCCTCCCCGTTCGCGTTCTTCCGGGGCAGCGCGGGCCTGATGGCGGGCGACCTGGCCGCAGGCCCCCGCAGCGGGCCCACCGCCCAGCTGTGCGGCGACGCGCACGCGGCCAACTTCGGGCTGTACGGCACGCCCGAGGGCAAGATCGTCATGGACGTCAACGACTTCGACGAGACGCTCCCCGGCCCGTGGGAGTGGGACCTCAAGCGCCTGGCCGCCTCGCTCGTGCTCGCGGGCCGCGAGGGCGGCGTGTCCGAGAAGGGCTGCCGAGGCGCCGCCGAGGACGCCGTGCGCGCCTACCGGGGCGCCGTCCGGCACCTCGCCGCCCTGCCGTTCCTGGAGTCCTGGAGCGCGCTCGGCGACGAGTCCGTGCTGTCCAGGGCCAAGGCCGACGACCTCGGCGAGGAGTTCGCCAAGGCCGCCGCCAAGGCCCGCCGCAACACCAGCGCCAAGGTCGCCGCCAAGTGGACCACCCGCGAGGACGGGCACTGGCGCTTCGCCACCGACCCGCCCGTGCTCGACCGGGTCACCGAGGACACCGCCCGCGCCGTCGTGGACGCCCTGCCGTCCTACGTGGACACCCTGCGCGAGTCCCGCTACAACCTGATCATGCGCTACGGCGTGTCCGACGTGGCGTTCCGCGTCGTCGGCACCGGCAGCGTCGGGCTGCGCAGCTACCTGGTCCTGATGCACGGCAACGGCGACGAGGCGCTCGTGCTCCAGGTCAAGGAGGCCAGGCCCTCCGCGCTCGCGCCGTTCCTCGGCCTGCCGCCCGCCAGGCACGAGGGCAAGCGGATCGTGCACGGCGCCCGGCTCGTGCAGGCCGAGACCGACATCCTGCTCGGCTGGACCACCGTGCAGGGGCGGCCGTTCATCGTCCGGCAGTTCCGCAACCGCAAGGGCGAGATCGACCCGACCCTGCTGGGGCGCGCCGAGCTGGAGGACTACGGCCGGTTCGCAGGCGCCCTGCTCGCCCGCGCGCACAGCCGCTCCCTGGACCCCAGGCTGCTCGACGGCTACTTCACCGGCGCGGGGCAGGAGTTCGACGAGGCCTTCGCCGGGTACGCCGTCGACTGCGCGGACCGCACCCGTGCGGACCACGCCGAGTTCGTCCGGGCGGTCCACTCGGGGGTGTTCCCCGCCCTCGGCGTGGAACACGGGTAACGGGCATCGCGCGCGGGTACGTTGCCGGCGTGACGGACTTCGCGTGGGTCGGGCTCATCAGGCACGCCGAGAGCACAGGGAACGTGGCCAGGGAGGTCGCCGAGTCGAGCGCCCTCCACTTCATCGACATCGACGAGCGCGACGCGGACGTCCCGCTGTCGCCGGAGGGCGAGCGCCAGGGCGCCGCGCTCGCCGCGCACTTCGCCGCGCTGCCCGAGGGCGAGCTGCCGGACGTCGTGGTCGCCTCCCCGTGCCGCAGGGCGCTGCACACCGCCATGCTCGCCCTGCCCGACCACCCGGTCGCGCTGGTGGACGAGCGGCTGCGCGACCGCGAGCTCGGCGCGCTCGACCTGCTGACCCGGCGCGGCCTCGCCCACCGCTACCCGGAGGAGCTGGCCCGCAAGCGCAGGCTCGGCAAGTTCTACTACCGGCCGCCGGGCGGTGAGTCCTGGGCCGACGTGGCGCTGCGGCTGCGGTCCCTGCTCGGCGACCTGGAGCGGCAGCACGGCGGCAAGCGGGTGCTGCTCGTCGCGCACGAGGTGACCGCGCTGCTGCTGCGCTACCTCCTGGAGGGCGTGCCCGAGCCGGAGCTGCTGGAGCACGCGCGCACCACCGTCGTGCCGAACGCCTCGCTGACCGCGTGGGAGCGGGTCGGCGACGGCTACCTGCTGCGCGCCGCGCACACCACCGCGCACCTGGGCGACCTCGACCCGCTGGCGGTCGGCGGCCTGTGACACCGGGTTGCTCGTTGGCGCGCACGCTCGACCGCCGTCGATGATGTGCCGGTGAACTCGCCAACCGGGCTGCGCACCGTCGCGGCCACCCGAGACGTCACGCCCTTCCGGGAGGGCGGCTCCCTGCCGGGGCTCGTCGAGGCCGACGACCTCGGCATGTACGTGCTGAAGTTCCGGGGCGCGGGCCAGGGCGTCAAGGTGCTCGTCGCCGAGATCGTCGTCGGCGAGCTGGCCCGCCGCCTCGGCTTCCGCGTCCCGGAGATCGTCCTGGTCGAGCTCGACCCGGAGCTGGCCCGCTCCGAGCCCGACCAGGAGGTGCAGGAGCTGCTGCGCGCCAGCGGCGGCCTCAACATCGGGCTCGACTACCTGCCCGGCTCGTTCGACTACAACCCCGTCGTGCGCGCGCCGGAGCCCGCCGAGGCCACCAGGCTGCTGTGGCTCGACGGCCTCGTGCTCAACGTCGACCGCAGCTGGCGCAACCCGAACACCCTGCTGTGGCACCGGAAGCTGTGGCTGATCGACCACGGCGCCGCCCTCTACCCGCACCACTACTGGCGCGCCGACCGGTTCCCCGCCGACCGCTACCGGTTC
>NZ_JBQGCX010001003.1:0-2175 GCF_052038725.1 Actinosynnema sp. | reverse complement strand
GACCTCGTCGGGGCTGATCGTGTCGCTGGCCGGGGTGCTGAGCCGGGACGTGCTGCGGTTGCGCGGGGTGCGCGGGTTCCGGCTGGCGACGCTGGTGGCGGTGACCGCGCCGCTGCTGGTGACGCCGCTGCTGGGGCGGGTGCCGGTGGCGGACGTGGTGGGGCTGGCGTTCGCGGTGGCGGCGTCGTCGCTGTGCCCGCTGCTGGTGCTGGGGATCTGGAGCACGCGGATCACGACGGTCGGGGCGGTCGCCGGGATGCTCGCGGGCGGGGTGCCCGCGCTGGCGGCCGGGATGGTGACGATCGCGGCGGGGCCGAGCGAGGCCTGGTACCACGCGCTCCTGGCGCGCCCGGCGGCGTGGACGGCGCCGCTGGGGTTCGTGGTCATGTACGCGGTGTCGCTGGCGACGCCGAAGCGGGTGCCACCGGGGGTGAACCACGTGATGGTGCGGTTGCACGCGCCGGAGAACCTGGGACTGCGCAGTCAGGACCGGTTGTGACGGCGCTGGGGACGGCGGGCGCGGTGCTGCTCGCCGGGGTCGCGGTGGTGGTGACGCTGTGGTGGACGTCCAAGCGGCGCAACGACTTCGTGACGCAGGAGCAGCGGATCACGTTCGAGACGCTGCACACGGCGTGGTCGGCGGCCCCGCCGCTGCGGGCCGGGCTGGTGCCGGACGCGGCGCGGAAGTCGGCGCGGCACCTGAGGACGCTGCTCGGGACACCGGCGCTGGCGCTGACCGACGAGGAGCAGGTGGTCGCCTGGGAGGGCGCCGGGGAGCACCACTCGGCGGAGGCGCTGGGGTTGGCGCGGGAGGTGTTCGCGACCGGGCGGACGCGGGCGTTCGACGTGTCCTGTGCGGAGGCGGACTGCCCCGTGCACACGGCGGTGCTGGCGCCGCTGACGGTGGAGGGGCGGGTCGTCGGGGTGCTGGCGGCGTACAGCCGGGAGGCGTCGGCGGGGTTGGTGCGGGCGACCAACGAGGTGGCGCGGTGGGCGTCGGGGCAGCTGGAGCTGGCGGAGCTGGACCGGTCGCGGACGCGGTTGGTGGAGGCGGAGGTGCGGGCGCTGCGGGCGCAGATCTCGCCGCACTTCATCTACAACTCGCTGTCGGCGATCGCGTCGTACGTGCGGACGAACCCCGAGCGGGCGCGGACGTTGCTGCTGGACTTCGCGGACTTCACGCGGTACTCGGTCCGGCGGGCGGGGGACTTCACGACGCTGTCGGAGGAGCTGAGGTCGATCGACCAGTACCTGGCGCTGGAGCGGGCGCGGTTCGGCGAGCGGTTGCAGGTGACGCTGCAGATCGCCCCGGAGGTCCTGCCGGTGACGGTGCCGTTCCTGTGCTTGCAGCCGCTGGTGGAGAACGCGGTGCGGCACGGGATGGAGGGGAAGGTCGGGCCGGGGCTGATCTCGATCACGGCGGAGGACGCGGGGGACGAGGCGCGGATCACCGTGGAGGACGACGGGATCGGGATGGACCCGGAGGCGCTGCGGCGGACGCTGGCGGGGAAGGTGGGGGCGACGGCGGGGATCGGGTTGGGGAACATCGACGAGCGGTTGCGGCGGTGCTACGGGGACGACTACGGGTTGGTCGTGGAGACCGCGCAGGGGTTGGGGACGAAGGTGAGCGTGCGGGTGCCGAAGTACCGGGCTGGGGTGCACGCGGACTAGCGGGCGCGTTGGGCGGTTGTGCGGCTATCTCTACATATCTAGAGTTGAGCCGTGGGCAGGAAACCACGGGCGACCAACGCGACTCTGGACGTGCTGGAGGCGCTGCTGGAACCCGATCAAGAGCTGTACGGGCTGAAGATCGCGAAGATGATCGACCGGCCGACCGGCAGCGTGTTCCCGATCCTGGCCCGCCTGGAGGACCTGGGCTGGGTCGTGAGCGAGTGGGAGCAGGCTGACCCGGTCAGCCGGGGCCCACGCCGCCGCTTCTACCGGCTGAGCCCGGAAGGCTTGGCGGAGGCGAGGGCGATGCTGGACGGACGTCGCACGCGGCGCTCGCCCCTTTCGTCCGACCACCCCCTCGCGCCCCGACCTGGAGAGTGCCTGTGAGCGGCGGAGCGCTCCCCTGGTTAGCGGCGGCCGTGCTGCTGCCGTTGGTGGTCAACGAGTTCAAGGACTGGTGGCCGTGGTTGGCGGTCCGGGTGGTGCGGTGGTCCGCGCGCCGCC
>NZ_JBQGCX010001002.1:0-11764 GCF_052038725.1 Actinosynnema sp. | reverse complement strand
CCGACCACCGGCAGGCCGCCACCGGTCAGGCCACCGACGACCGGCAGGCCGCCGCCCTGGGCGCTGCGCCCGCTGATGCCGGGCAGACCACCGGTCAGGCCGCCGACCAGCGGCAGGCCGCCACCGGTCAGGTTGCCCACGGGGAGGCCGCCGGTCAGGCCGCCGACCACGGGCAGACCGCCCGCGAGGCCACCCACGACCGGCAGGTCGCCCTGGAACGAGCGCTCCATCATGAAGACGTTGTTCAGCAGCGGCAGGCTCGTGATCGACATGTGGCGGTCGACCGAGCTGGGCAGGTTGATGCCCTTGGCGTCGGCCCCGCCGTCGACCTCGTCGCCGGTCTCGACGTCGTGCGTGCTGGACACCAGCGTGGTGGCGGTGCCGAGGACCTGCGCGGGCACGTCCACCACGGTCGCGGCGGCCTCGACCGGCGCGTACACCTCGGCGGCGGACAGCGAGCCGGAGCCCACCGTCTCGGTGCTGCCGCCGACCTGGGTCAGGGCGGTGGAGTCGGTGACGCTGTCGGCCAGGCCCAGCACCGACACGGCGTCGCCGTGCACGGCCGGGTTGCCGGAGATCGGCGCGGTCACCAGCATCCCGGACGCGGCCGAGTCCAGGCCCGAGGTCTCGTGGTCGCCGCCGACGACGAGGTTGGTGTCGTTGGTGTGGGTGGTGTTGCCGTTGCCCGCGACGCCGCCGGCGATGCCGAACACCTGCGCGGGCAGGCCGATCTGCGGGGCGATGCCGTTGCCGGACACCGAGGCGTTGTCGCCGTTGGTGGCGACGTCGCCGCCGGTGGTGACGTCGGCGGTGTTGGTGGTGACGACGTCGCCGTTGCCCGCGACCACGACCGAGTGGCCGAAGGACTGGAGCGTGGACGCCAGCGGGACCGAGGCGACGTTGCCCGCGATCGCGCCGTCCTCACCGGTGGAGACGGCGTCGCCGCCGACCGTGGAGGTGAGGAAGTTGTCGCTGTTGCTGTAGTGGTTGCCGCCGACGCCCACCGCGGACCCGAAGACCTGCGCGATGTTGTTGGTCGGCAGGTAGCCGATGTTGCCGGAGATCGAGCCGTGCTTGCCGGTCGCCTCGGCCGGGCCGCCGACGTCGAAGGTGCTGTCGCTGGTGGCGGTGGCGTTGGTGTTGCTCAGGATGCCGCCGGCCATGCTGTGCATCTGCAGGCCGAGCGCGGTGGGCAGGCCGACCGCGTTGCTGGACACCGTGCCGTCGTCGTCGCGGGTGTTCGGCTCGCCGCCGACCGCGGAGCCCTTGACCTCGTCGGCCGTGCCGTCGGCCTGGCCCAGCACGGAGAACGCGTTGCCGAAGGACTCGGCGGGCACGAACGAGGGCAGCGACACCAGGTTGCCGGACACGACGCTGTCGTTGCCCCGGCTGGCGTTGAGGCCGCCGACCTCGGTGGTGACGAGGTTGTTGCAGTTGCCGTCGGCGTTGCCGCCCGCCGAGAGGCCGGTGCCGCACAGGTCGGCGGGGACGGTCACCGGGGCGGAGACCACGTTGGAGCCGAGCACGGCGCCGTCGCCGTTGGTGAAGGTGTTGCCGCCCACCAGCGTCGTGGAGTCGTTGGTGTGGTCGGCCGCCGCGTTGCCGAGGACCGCCGCGCCGTTGCCGCCGACCGCGGCGGGCAGGCCGATCGGCAGGTCGCCGATGCTGCCGGACAGCGTGCCGTTCTCGCCGGTCGTGCTGGTGAAGCCGCCGACCTGCGAGTAGTTGGACGCCGAGGAGGTGGCGGTGGAGTTGCCCGCGACCACGACCGCGTTGTCGTCGGCCGAGATGGGCCCGGCGATCTGCGGCTGGAGGATGTTGCCCGCCAGGGTGCCCCGGTTGCCCGAGGTCTCCGCGTAGGTGGGCAGGTCGAAGATGCCGGTGTGCTCGCTGCCCGCGGTGGCGGTGGCCGAGTTCTCGGCGAGCACGTCGCCGTTGCCGAGCACGCCCGCGGCGTTGCCGTTCACGGCCGCGATGGGCGCCAGCGGGGCCAGCAGCGCGTTGCCGCCGCCGAAGCTGTCCGCGCCGCTCGTGGTGATGGTGCCGGGCACCTCGGCGGTGACGTCGGACGAGCCGTTCGCGAGGGCGTTGCCGATCGTGCCGACCGCGTTGTTGTTCAGCTGCACCGGCACGGCCCACTGGCCCGCGACGACGTTGCCGGACAGCGAGCCGCGCTCGCCGGAGGTGGTGATGTCGCCGCCCGCGACGGCGGACTGCGACGCGGTGGTGTTGGCCTCGGCGTTGCCCAGGCCGGCGATCGCGTTGCCGGTGACCGAGGTGGGCACGGCGGCGGCGATGGCGACGACGTTGCCCGCGAGCGAGTCGCGGGAGCCGTCGGTGATGGTCGTGCGGGTGCTGCTGGCCTCCTGCTCGCAGTCGGCCTCGACGTAGGCGTCGCCCAGCGCGCCGATCGCGTTGCCGCACACCATGACCGGCACGACGAGGTCGCCGACGATGCGGTTGTTGCGGATGATCTGGTCGGAGCCGATGCCCCGGCTGTCCTTGACGAGCGGGTTGGACTGCTTGCCCATCATCGTGTTGAGCGAGGGGACGACGAGCTTCTCGTCGATCTCGGGCAGCTCGACCGCGTCGCCCAGGACGCCGATCGCGTTCTTCTCGACGAGGACGGGGATCTCGATGTCGACGTCGGCCAGCTCCTGGCCGATGCTGTCGAGCATGGAGGGGGCGAGGTCGGGGCTGACCCGCTCCTCAGCGGAGGCGATGCCCGTGCCGAGCATCAGCAAACCACCGGTGACAAGTGCGGACTGGAGACCGCGCTTGGCCCAGGTCTGCATGTTTTCTCCTTCGATCAGTGAATGGGGGGTGGTCGGACGCGGACGGCGTCTGGGGGACGACCACCCGATTTCGGAAGAGCGCGCGGCGGATCGCCCGGAACGCGGTGCTCAGCGAAGAGCGCGCAGGCCGGAGACCGAGGAGCACGGGTGTGCCGCCTCGAAACCGCGCGCGGTGATCAGTCGGGGGTGATGCCGGGCTGCTTGCCGGGCATCGCGGTGTTCCGCTCGGTGGTGGGCAGGAGCGCCCGCGCCGCAGCGGTGGGAACACCGGAGGTGGACGCGATCGTGGAGAGCGCGCCGCCGTTGTTGTTGGACGAGGAAGCGCCGTCCGCACCGCACGAGCAGTGGGCGGGCGTGCCGGAAGCGGGCACGACCGGGGCGGACGGCAGGTCCGGGGTGGTGGGCTGCGCCGGGCGCGCCTCGGTGGCAGGCGCTTCGTCGCGCGACCGCTCGACCGGGGCCGCCGGGGCGGCGCTGGCCCTGGTGGACCGCTGCTGGGCCTCGACCTCGGCCGCGGCCGGGGTCTCGGGGGCCGCGACGGGCGCGACCTCCGGTTCGGCCGGGGCCTGGTGCTGCTCGGGGAGCGCCGGGATCGCGGTGGGCGCGAGGGCCGCGTCGACGCGCGGGGCGTCCTGGACCTCGACCACCTGCAGCACCGGTTCGACCCCGAGCAGGTCGCCGACCTGGCCCACGGCGCCGCGGATGTCCTCCGCGACGCGGCCCAGGTCGGCTCGCGGGATCTCGACCAGCTTCTCGCGCTGGGCCCGGATCACCGCGTCGAGGTCGTCCACCGCCTTGTCGACGGGGGAGAGGACCTCGCTCAGCGGGCCGCCGCCCAGCACGCCCTCCGAGAGGACGCCGACCGGGTTGAGGTCGACGGTCTCGGCGGAGGCCGGAGCGGCGGACAGCGCCCAGGCGGCGGCAGTGCCAGCCAGCGCGCCGCCGGCGACGAGCAGAGCGCGGGACAGCAATCCGCGGAAGCGGACCACCTTCCCGACTCGCTGCGCCGCTGCGGACACGCTGGTACCTCCACCTGGGAAAACGGACTTGGGGAGCCGGCCCGCACGATCACCGCCGTGGCTGGCCGACGCCGAGAGCCTGCCAGGGCTGCTCCCCTTGGCGCACCCCTTGACTGCTCTGTTCGCCGGATCGTGTGATCGCCACTCTGAGTTTCACCAGGATGACGCCGGGTAGCCGAGAAATTCTCGGTTCTTCCGTGTCACGCGCCCCTCGCGGGGACGCCGCCGCAGGTCAGCCGTTCGTGGACGACCGAACCGGAACGACGGCGTCCCGCCGGGTTCCACCGGGCCCGGCTAGACCCGCTTGAGCACGCGGGCCGCGCCCGCCGCCGCCGTGGACGCCAGGATCCAGCCCACCGCGATCAGCGCGCTGGCGATCCACTGGGACACCCCGGTGAACTGCCAGCGGTTGTCCTGCCCCAGGTCGATGATCGGCAGCAGCAGGTCTGCGGCCAGCAGCCACGGGTTCCACACCGGTGACTCGTCGTCGTTGAGCTTGAGCATCTCGTGCCACTGGAACCACAGGGCCCCGAACAGCCAGAACGCGGTCAGCCAGGTGATCGCCAGCCACGGCCGGTAGCCGTAGCCGACCGTCCAGCGCTGGAGGAAGCCCCACGCCCGGTGCGCCAGGCCCAGCTCGGAGTACCGGCGGTGCTGCTTCTCGACCAGCACCACCTGCGCCAGCTCCTCGTCGCCGCCCTCCCGGTAGACGGTGGCCAGCTGCTCGTACGGGCCGGGCGCGAAGTCCGGCTGCACCTCGCGCAGCCAGCGCAGCCGGGTGCGCACGTCCACGTCCGGGGAGGAGGCGATGGACCCGAAGGTGAAGTCCTCCACCGCGACCCCGCCACCCGCCGCCCACAGCCCCGGCCCGTCCACGACCGAGGCGGCGCGGGTCCCGGTGAGCACGACCCGGCCGCGCGGGGCCTGCTCGGCGTCGAGCCGCAGCACGAGCTGCTGGGCGGTCATGCCCCTGGCGCCCAGCGCGGTCCCGCCGGGGTCGTGGCCGAGCAGGGCGCCCGCGAACGTCGCGGTCTTGCCGACCTCGGCCAGCAGCAGCCGGACGCCGCCCTCGGCGGTGAAGCCGCCGCTGCACAGCAGGTCCTTGCCGACGGTGGCGACGCGGGCGTCCAGCGACGGCTTCGCGGTGCCGTCGTCCCGGCGGCGCGGGTCGCGCAGCACCGCGCCGGAGCAGTCGAGGGTGGAGCCGATCTCCGCGTTCTGCAGGCGCAGGGAGCCCTGCGCGCGCAGGTCGCGCAGGAAGAGCGTGCCGCCGACCTTGAAGCGGTCGGCGAACAGGACGTCGATGCCGGGGCCGACCAGGCGCGCGCCGGACAGGCTGGCGCTGCCGCGCACGCGGGCGTCGACCAGGCGGACCTGGCCGTAGGCGAGCAGCGCGGACTCGCGGGCGCTCGGGCCGGTGAACGCGCCGTGCGCGGCGCCCCTGGCGTCGAGGTCGCCCCGGACCTGGACGCCGTCGGCGTGCAGCGCGACGGGGATGTGCAGGAGGCCGTCGTCCTCGGCGCCGGGCTCGGGCTCGTCCCCGGCCTCGGCGGACCCGCGGCGCTCGGGGCGGTCGTGGTCGGCGCGGGCCTCGCCTGCCTGGTCCTCGCCGACTCGGGCAGGCCCGGCGGCGGGTCCTGCGGGCTCTGCGGCGGCCCTCGCGGGGACGTCGACGTCGTCCTCCCCCGCACCACCCGCGCCCGCCTTGCCCGCCCGCGCCCTGACGGCCCGCTCGACCAGCGCCTTCTGCCCGATCCGCGCCCCGGACAGCCGCAGGTACCCGCCGATCTCCGCGTTCGGCAGCCGGACCGTCCCGGTCGAGGTGAAGCCGTCGTCCAGCTCCACGTTGCCGTCGACCCTGATCCGGTCGGCGACCAGCGCCGCCGCCTCGTCGGCGGTGCCGCGCGGGATCACCAGCACCGGGCGCTCCACGGTGCTCGCCCGCAGCCGCGCGCCGGAGAGGACGACGTTGCCGCCGACCCGCGCGCCGTCCAGCAGCACCCGGCCCTCGGCGGTGAACCGGCCGCCCTCGGCGTCGCAGAACAGGCTGCCCGCGACGCGGACGCCGCTGGCCTCCAGCGCGTTGTGGCCGGGGTTGATCAGCCGGGCGCCGCCGAGGTGGACGCTGCCCCCGAAGTCGGCGCCGCGCAGCCTCACCTCGCCCCTGGCGCGCAGCGCGACCGCCATCAGCGAGCCGGAGACCCGGATCCTGGCGGCGAGCAGGGCGTGCGCGCCGCCGCGCAGGACCGCGCCCGCCAGGCGGAACGTGCCGTCGACGGTGGCGTCGGTCAGGTCGACCACGCCGTCGCTGGTGAACCCGGCCTCCAGGACCAGGTCGCTGCGCACCCGGACGTTGCGGGCGCGCAGGCCGGGCACCTTGCAGCCGCGCATCCGCAGCCCGACCAGGCGGGCCATCCGCAGGTCCGGCGGCTGCTCGAAGGTGCAGTCGAGCAGGTCGACCACGTGCTCGATCCGGGCGCCCTCCAGGCCGAACAGGCCCACGACGTGCGCGTTGATCAGCCGCAGCGCGGGCGGCCCCGGCGGCGCGGTGCGGGCGGACGCGAACGTGGCCGGGATGAACCTGGCCGGGGTCGACCGGAGCCTCGGGCGCTCCTCGGGGGCGGTCTCGGCGACGGCCGCCCTGGTGGTGGTGGGCCGGGTGGTGGCGGTGCCGCCCAGCAGCGCGGCGAGGAACGCGCCGCGCACCGTCCGCTCGCGCTGCGGCGTCCTGGCGCCGAACCTGAGCCGCGTGCCGCCCGCGAAGGCGGCGGCCACCCGCTCCTCTGCTGCGCTGATCGCTTCCACCTCCCGATCCGATCATCCGGGTGGCGCGCTTGACCAGGTCCGGTGACGGGTACTGCTGAGCTGCGCGAAGTCGGGACCCCGGCGGGGGTGGGCGGGATACGGTGATCGGCGTGGGCACACCGGATTGGGAGAGCAGCAAGGTTCCCCCGCTGCTGCGGGTGAGCGCGGCGCTGAGCTGGCGGTTCGTCGCCGTCGTCGGCGCGCTGTACATCGTGTCGCAGGCCGTGGGCTACATGGCGTCGGTGATGATCCCGGTGGGGGTCGCGCTGCTGCTGGCCGCGCTGCTGTCGCCCGCGGTGACCCAGCTGACCAGGGTGGGCGTGCCGCGCGGCCTGGCCCCCGGGGTCGTGCTGGTCGGCGGGCTCGCGGTGGTCGGCGGGGTGCTCACGTTCGTGATCACCGAGTTCTCCAACGGCCTCCCCGAGCTGCAGAACCAGGTCACCGCGTCGCTGAGCACGATCCGGGACTGGCTCAAGGACGGGCCGCTGCACCTGAGCGAGCTCCAGCTCCAGCAGTACGTCGACCAGCTGCTGGAGACGGTCAAGGCCAACCAGGGCGAGATCACCTCGGGCGCGCTGACCACGGCGGCGACCGTGGGCGAGCTGCTGACCGGGCTCGTGCTGGCCCTGTTCACCCTCATCTTCTTCCTGCACGACGGCGACGGGATCTGGCGGTTCATCACCCGGATCGTGCCGCGCGACGTGCGCGCCAGGGCCGACCTCGCCGGGCGGCGCGGGTTCGCCTCGCTGGTCAGCTACGTGCGGGCCACCGCGGTGGTCGCGGTGGTGGACGCGGTCGGCGTCGGCATCGGGCTGTGGATCGTCGGGGTGCCGCTGGTGGTGCCGCTGGCGGCGCTGGTGTTCCTCGGCGCGTTCATCCCGATCGTCGGCGCGGTGATCACCGGTGTGGTGGCGGTGCTGATCGCGCTGGTCGCGAACGGCCCGGTGGCGGCGGCGGTGGTGCTGGCGATCCTGATCGGGGTGATGCAGCTGGAGAGCCACGTGCTGCAGCCGCTGCTGCTGGGGCGCGCGGTGAAGCTGCACCCGCTGGCGGTGGTGCTGGCGATCTCGGCGGGCCTGGTGGTGGCCGGGATCGCGGGCGCGCTGCTGTCCGTGCCGCTGCTGGCGGTGCTGAACTCGGGGATCAGGTCGCTGCTCTCGGACGCGGACAAGCACGTGGACCCGAGGCGGGTGGACGTGGACGAGCCGCAGGAGGGCGCGCCGAAGGACCTGGGGGACGAGCACCGGGTGGACGAGCTCGGCTCGGACGACGACAAGAAGAAGGACAAGGGGCGCGAGCGCCGCTGACCCCCGGCCTGCTGCCCCCGATCGGTTGCTCCCGGTCGGGGCTCAGGCCATCTCGACCAGGTTCCGCCCGCAGCTCTTGGCGGCCAGCAGCGCCGAGTCGGCGGCGACCATCAGGTCGGGCAGCTCGTAGCCGAAGCGCTGGGTGGTCGACACCCCGATGCTCACCGTCAGCCCGGTGAGCAGGTGGGCGTGGCCGTCGGTGCGCACGGTCGGCACCTGGAGGTCGGCGATGGCGTGCCTGACCCGCTGGGCGACCGACCTGGCCACGGCCGGTTCGGCGTCCGGCAGCAGCACCACGAACTCCTCGCCGCCGAACCGCCCGACCAGGTCGCCGCGCCGGGTGCTGGTGTTGAGCAGGCCTGCCACGGCGCTGAGCGCGGCGTCGCCCGCCAGGTGCCCGACCAGGTCGTTGACCTTCTTGAAGTGGTCGAGGTCGAGCAGCAGCACCGCCATCGGGCGCTCGGTGGCGCGGGCCTTGGCCAGCTCGTAGCGGGCGCGGCCGTCCCAGTGCGCGGCGTTGGCCAGCCCGGTCTTCGCGTCCCGCTGCGCCGACCGCCGCCAGTGCGGCAACTGGGCGGCCCGCTCCAGCAGGGCCAGCGGCGGTCCGGCGACCACGGCGTGCACGGCCGTCGCGAGCGCGGCGAACCCCATCAGTCCGCCGATGCTGACCGCGACGACGCCGAGCACCACGTCGATCGGCTCGCCCACGACCTCCTCGCTCGGGGCGCGCGGGCTGCGCAGCTTCAGGCCGAGCGAGATCAGCGCGGCGCGGACCGTCAGCAGCATGGTGGCGCCCAGGACCAGCACGTCCAGCCTGCCCGTCGTCGGGTGCTCCCAGCCGATGGCCAGCCGGGTGCCGAACACCGCCAGCGCCGTCGAGGACAGGGTGAACAGCCAGCGGTGCACCTCGGGGCGCTGGTCGAGCAGGCCGTGCAGGGCGGGGCCGAACAGGAGCAGGACCAGCAGGTTCCCCGGCAGCGCGACCAGGCCCGCGGTGAGGTAGGACAGGTGGGCGGCCCACGGGTTGCGGGCGATCTCGCCCACGCGGTCGCTGTACACCGAGCTGACGATGATGACGGCGCCCGCGGTGCCCGCGATGGCGGAGAAGCGGGCGATCTCGTCGGGGGTGGGGCGCTCGGTGGCGACGATCGCGAGGACCGAGGCGGCGAGCGCGGCGGCGTCCACCAGGATCCAGTAGGCCAGCGCGGGTCGCCGCAGCGTCCACAGCGGCCACTCGCGCACGCGGAAAACCTCCCCTGCCGGAGGACGCCCGGCGCGGTCACCCCCTGCGACGGGCACCGGACCCGGTCAGCCTTCCACAAGCGGGTGCGGGGGAACAGACGGCCACCTGGGGGTTAGCCGCAGGGCGCGGACACGGCAGGATGGGGGTGGGGAGGGCTCCGGATGGCACAGGCACAGCAGACCGGTTCGGGCGTGACCGGGTTGGACGATCCCGTGGCGCACCTGTGGCGGGCCACGGTGGTGCTCCGCGTGGTGACGTTCTTCTTCGCGCTGGGCACGGTCCTGGTGCAGCAGAGCGGGTACCAGCGGCCGTGGTTGGCGTGGGTGGCGCTGGGCCTGATGGCGGTCTGGACGGTGGTCACCTCGGTGGCGTACCGGGGGCCGTCGGGGCAGCGGACCTGGGTGGTCGTGACCGACGTGCTCGTCGTGTGCGGGCTCATGTCGCTGTCGCTGCTGATCCTGACGCCCGCGCAGTTCCTGTACGGCGTCCCGCTGATCACCACGATCTGGGCGTCGGCGCCCCCGGTGGTGTGCGGCGCGCACGGCGGGCAGTACGCGGGCGCGGTCGGCGGCGCGGTGGTCGGGTTGAGCACGTACCTGAACCGGGGCGACCTGAACACGGACCTGGTGCGGGACGTGGTGCTGCTGGTCGGGTCGGGGTTCGTCGTCGGCATGGCGGCGAGCGTGGGGCGCAAGTCGTCGGCGCAGCTGGCGCAGGCGCTGCGGGCGGAGGCGGCGACGGCGGAGCGCGAGCGACTGGCGCGGTCGATCCACGACGGGGTGCTCCAGGTGCTGGCGCGGGTGCGCAAGCGGGGCAACGAGCTGGGCGGGGAGGCCGCGGAGCTGGCCGAGCTGGCCGGTGAGCAGGAGGTGGCGCTGCGCACGCTCGTGGCGGCGTCGCCGGAGGAGACGACGGAGAGCGGCGAGGCCGACCTGCGGCCCGCGCTGCAGCTGCTGATCACCCCGAAGGTGCACGTGGCGACGCCCGCGACGCACGTCATGCTGCCCGCCAGGACGGTGATCGAGCTGGTGTCGGTGGTGCGCGAGGCGCTGTCGAACGTGGAGAAGCACGCGGGCCCGGACGCGCGGGCGTGGGTGCTGCTGGAGGACCTCGGGGAGGAGGTCGTGCTCAGCGTCCGCGACGACGGGCCCGGCATCCCGGAGGGCAGGCTGGCCAGCGCGGAGGCCGAGGGTCGGATGGGGATCGCCAAGTCGATCCGGGGCAGGGTCGAGGCCCTGCGTGGGACCCTGGAGCTTCAGACCGGGCCGGGGGAGGGCGCGGAGTGGGAGGTGCGGGTCTACCGATGAGCAGCGTGACCGTGATGGTGGTGGACGACCACCCCCTGTGGCGCGACGGTGTGGCGAGGGACCTCGCCGAGCGCGGTTTCCAGGTGGTCGCCACCGCCGCGGACGCGGGCTCGGCGGTGCGGATCGCGCGCGCCGTGCGCCCCGCCGTGGTGCTGATGGACCTGAACCTGGGCGAGGCGGCGTCGGGGGTCGACGCGACGCGGATGATCGCCGGTGAGCTGGAGGGCACCAAGGTGCTGGTCCTGTCGGCGAGCGGCGAGCACGACGACGTGCTGGAGGCGGTGAAGGCGGGCGCGTCGGGCTACCTGGTGAAGTCGGCGTCCGCGGAGGAGCTGGTGGAGGCGGTGAACCGGACGGCCGCGGGCGACGCGGTGTTCACGTCCGGCCTGGCTGGCTTGGTGCTGGGCGAGTACCGCAGGATGGCGGCGGCCCCGGACGAGGTGGACCGGCCGCAGCTGACCGACCGGGAGACCGAGGTGCTGCGGCTGGTGGCGAAGGGCCTGACGGCGAGGCAGATCGCGACCCGGCTGGTGATCTCGCACCGGACGGTGGAGAACCACGTGCAGTCGACGTTGCGGAAGCTGCAGTTGCACAACCGGGTGGAGCTGGCGCGGTACGCGATCGAGCATGGGCTGGACGGGGACCCGGAGGGCTGAGCTTCCGCCGGTCAGGGCCCCGGCCGGTTCTCCGGGGCAGGCCCAGACCAGCCGCGCGGTGAGTCGAGGGGGACGCGCGCGCCGACCTGGATCGCCTGGGTGAGGAGTACCGGCGCAGGCGGCCGAAGACGCCGTGGGGCACGGCGGTCCCGGACCGGTTGCGGAAGTTCCTCAGCACCGAGGAGACCGCGCGGCGCATCGAGTCCTACCGACCCGACCTGCTGGACGGCCTGGTCCAGACCGAGGACCACGCCCGCGCGGTGATCTCGACCCACCGGTCTGACCGTGGTTCCTGAGCGGGCAGTGCGTCGAGGTCGGGCGCGCGGCCGGGTGGTGCGGGGTGCGGGACTCGAAGAACCCCTCCGGGCCGGTGCCGGTCTTCGGGGCGGCGGGGTTGTCGGCGTTCGTGGCGGCGGTCAAGCTCGGCGGGTTCGCGGGGTAGCACCGGCGTCGGGAGGCCGCAGGTGACGGAGTCGCTGCTCTCCAGGGTGTGGGCACAGGTCGCCATTGCGCTGGACCGCGCCGCTTCCGGAGCCGCGGGGTCGCTGTGGCGGATGCAGTGGAAATACCTCCAGGCCGAACGATCGCTGCTCGCTTATGTCGCTCGACTGGGTGGGGTTCTGCCCACACGA
>NZ_JBQGCX010001001.1:0-7218 GCF_052038725.1 Actinosynnema sp. | reverse complement strand
ACCCGGCGCGTGGTGCGGGCGCTGGAGGTGATCGAGCTGACCGGTCGGCCGTTCTCGGCGACCATGCCCAAGCCCGGCCCCGCCCGGTACGGCGCGGTGCTCGTGGGGCTGGACCGCGCGGTGGAGGAGCTGGACGCGCGGGTGGACCTGCGGGTGGGGCGGATGTTCGAGCGGGGCCTGGTGGACGAGGTGCGGGCGCTGGAGGCCGTGGGGCTGCGGGACGGGCTGACCGCGTCGCGGGCGCTGGGCTACCAGCAGGTGCTGGCCGCGCTCGACGGCGACGGCGACCTCGCGGCGGCGGCCGAGGAGACCGCGCGCGGCACTCGGCGGTTCGTGCGCAGGCAGCGGTCGTGGTTCCGGCGGGACAAGCGGGTCGCCTGGTTCGACGCCGGGTCGCCGGGGCTGGTCGACGAGGTGCTCGCCCACCTGGCCCCGTAGCCTGGTGCCCGTGGGTGTGGAGTTCCTCAAGGGGCACGGCACGGAGAACGACTTCGTCGTGCTCCCGGACGCCGACAACGAGCTGGACCTGACCGAGGAGCGCGTGCGGGCGCTGTGCGACCGCCAGCGCGGCCTCGGCGCGGACGGCGTGCTGCGCGTGGTGCGGCTGGACCTGGGTCCGTGGTTCATGGACTACCGCAACGCGGACGGGTCGATCGCCGAGATGTGCGGCAACGGGGTGCGGGTGTTCGCCCGGTACCTGGTGTCCGCCGGGCTCGCGCCCGAGGGCGAGTTCGAGATCGCCACTCGCGCGGGCGAGCGCTCGGTGACCGCCCACCCGGACGGGTCGGTGACCGTGGGCATGGGCCCGGTGCGGCTGACCGGGGAGTCGGTGGCGGTGCTGGGCGGCGCGGAGTTCGCCGGGGTCGGCGTGGACGTGGGCAACCCGCACCTGGCGTGCGTGACCGACGTGCCGGTGGCCGGGCTGGACCTGCTGCGGAACACCCCCGGCTACGACCGCGGGCTGTTCCCCGCCGGGGTGAACGTGGAGTTCGTGAACGTGCTCGCCGACGGCGGGATGAACGGCGCGGGCGAGCTGCGGATGCGGGTGCACGAGCGGGGCGTCGGCGAGACGCGCTCGTGCGGCACCGGGACCGTGGCGGCGGTGGCGTCCTGGCTGCACGGCACGGGCCGCGCGGCGGGGGCGGCGGACGTGCTGGTCCCCGGCGGCCGGGTGCGCGTGACGGTCGACGAGGGCGGCAGCACGCTGACCGGTCCGGCCGTGCTGCTGGCGCGCGGCGAGCTGGACCGGTCCTGGTGGGACGCGCTCTAGCTCAGGACGGGGACCGCTCGGGTTCGGCGGTCCGCGCCTCGGCGAGGTCGCGCTGGCCGCGCAGCGGGGAGAAGAAGACCCACAGCCCGGCCAGCGCCTGCCCGCCGAACCCGATCCACAGCGTCGGCACGATCCCGATCCAGCCGCCGAGCGCGCCGCCGAGCAGCCCGCCCAGCGGGATGACGCCCCAGACCACGAACCGGATCGAGGCGTTCATCCGGCCGAGCAGCCGGTCGGGGCAGCGCGCCTGCCGGTAGCTGAGCTGGGCGATGTTGTAGACCAGCCCGCCGTACGCGACGGCCAGCTCGCCGACGACGAACAGCCCGAGCCGCCAGTCCGGCGCGGCGAGCGGGATGAGCAGCCCGAGCGGGTTGGTGACCAGCAGGACCAGCCAGATCGTGCGGGTCTGGCCGAACCGCGCGGTCCACCAGCCCGCCGTGACCGCGCCGAGCAGGCCGCCCGCGCCCGCGACGCTGAGCAGCAGGCCCGCGGCCCCCTCGGACAGGTCGAGGTGGCGGGTCAGGAACAGCACCTGGAGCGCGAGGCCCGCGCTGCCGAAGAAGTTCGCGGTGGCCGTGCACAGCGCGATCGCGCGCAGCGACCGGTCCCCGAGGACGAACCGCAGGCCCTCGCCGATCTCCCGGCGCAGCCCGGTCCGCGCGGCCCGGTCGGGTTCGGGCTCGGCGGTGCGGATGCGCAGCAGCGCCCACGCCGAGACCAGGTAGCCGACGCCGGTGGCGAGCACCCCGTTGGCCGCGCCGAACGCCTGGGCGGCGAGGCCCGCGAGCGACGGGCCGGACACGTGGGCGACGGACTGGCTGGTCTGGAGCTTGGTGTTGCCCTCGACCAGCTGGTCCCGGCCGACCAGGGCGGGCAGGTAGGACTGGTAGGCGACGTCGAACATGACGGTGGCCGCGCCGACCAGCAGCGACACCACGACCAGCTGCGCGAGCGAGAGCACCCCGGCCCACCAGGCGACCGGGACGGACAGCAGCAGCGCGGCCCTGACCAGGTCGGCGGTGAGCATCACGGGTCTGCGCCGCAGCCGGTCCACCCAGACGCCCGCGGGCAGGCCGATGACCAGGAACGCGGCGGTGGTGGCGGCGGAGAGCACGCCCATCTCGAACGGGGTGGCGGCGAGGGCGCCCGCGGCGAGCAGCGGGACGACGGTGTGCCCGATGGAGGAGCCGAACTGGCTGATCGTGTCGCCGACCCAGAGGCGGCGGAAGTCGCGGTGGGACCAGAGGGACATGCCCGGAAGTGTGACGTCAGTGATTGGAAAGTGTCAATCACTTCGGCGGGGCGGCCCTCCGGACGCCGGACCCGATCACCGGCACCCGGCCCGCCTATCCTGTTCGACGTGGGAGAACGGGTCGCGACGCAGGAGGAGGCCGCCGCGCTGGCCTCGGCGGTGCGGCTGCGCATCATCCGGATGACGCACCACCGGGCGCTGACCAACAAGGAGCTGGCGCACCAGCTGGGCAAGGACCCGGCGACGGTGCTGCACCACGTGCGCAAGCTCGTGGCCACCGGGTTCCTCCAGGCCCAGCCGCCGCGCGCGGGCAACCGGGGCGCGAAGGAGATCCCCTACCTGTCCACCGGTCTGTCCTGGCGGCTGAGCTGGAGCGAGGAGCACCCGTCGGTCGGCGAGGCGCTGCTGGAGGCGTTCCTCGGCGAGGTCGCCGACGTCGGCGTCGACCGGGTGGAGCAGACCCGTCTGGTGGCCAGGGCTGATCAGCAGGAACTGATGGGGAGGTTCCGGGCGTTGTTGGATGAGCTGGCCGACCGGCCCGCCGACCCGGACGCCGAGCACGTCGCCATCTACCTGGCCGTGTACCCCGCGGATTAACCGCTTCGGCCGAGGGCCGGGACGTGGGACCATGAAGGGCATATGAGGGACAACAACAACCACGACGACGACCGCTTCGACCACGACGAGGAGCTGTCCACCGGCGACCTCGCGCTCGCCGAGCGGGCCGCGCTGCGCCGCGTCGCAGGCCTGTCCACCGAGCTGGAGGACGTCACCGAGGTCGAGTACCGGCAGCTCCGGTTGGAGCGGGTCGTGCTCGTCGGGGTGTGGACCGAGGGCACGGCGGCGGACTCCGAGGCCTCGCTGGCCGAGCTGGCGCTGCTCGCCGAGACGGCGGGCTCGCAGGTCCTGGAGGGGCTCGTGCAGCGGCGCGACCGCCCCGACCCGGCCACCTACATCGGCTCCGGCAAGGTCGAGCAGCTGCGCGACGTGGTCATCGCGACCGGCGCGGACACCGTGATCTGCGACGGCGAGCTGTCCCCCGGCCAGCTGCGGCAGCTGGAGGAGCGGCTCAAGGTCAAGGTCATCGACCGGACCGCGCTGATCCTGGACATCTTCGCCCAGCACGCCTCCTCCAAGGAGGGCAAGGCCCAGGTCGAGCTCGCCCAGCTCCAGTACCTGCTCCCCCGCCTGCGCGGCTGGGGCGAGTCGCTGTCCCGGCAGGCCGGTGGTCGCGCCGGTGGCGGCAACGGCGGTGTGGGTCTGCGCGGCCCCGGTGAGACGAAGCTGGAGACCGACCGGCGGCGCATCCGCGCGCGGATCGCGAAGCTGCGGCGCGAGATCGCGTCCATGGGCGTGATCCGGGAGACCAAGCGCAGCGGGCGCGTGGCCAACTCGGTGCCCAGCGTCGCGATCGCCGGCTACACCAACGCGGGCAAGTCCAGCCTGCTCAACGCGCTGACCAGCGCGGGCGTGCTGGTCCAGGACGCGTTGTTCGCGACCCTGGACACGACCACCCGGCGCACCAGCACCCCGGACGGGCTGCCGTACACGCTGACCGACACCGTGGGCTTCGTGCGGCACCTGCCGCACCAGCTGGTCGAGGCGTTCCGGTCCACGCGGGAGGAGGTCGCGGACGCCGACCTGCTGATCCACGTGGTCGACGGCTCGGACGCGATGCCGGAGAAGCAGGTCGCGGCGGTGCGCGAGGTGATCGGCGAGATCGTGGAGAAGCGCGAGGAGCCGATGCCGCCGGAGCTGCTGGTGGTCAACAAGATCGACGCGGTGGACGAGCTGGTGCAGGCCAGGTTGCGGAACCTGTTCCCCGGCTCGCAGCTGGTGTCCGCGCACAGCGGCGAGGGCGTGGAGGAGCTGCGGCGGGTCATCGCCGGGCTGATCCCCCGGCCCGAGGTCGTGGTGGACGCCCTGGTGCCGTACGCGCGGGGCGAGCTGGTCGCGCGGGTGCACCGCGAGGGCGAGGTGCTCAAGGAGCGGCACACCGAGGAGGGCACCGAGCTGAGCGCCCGCGTGCACCCCGACCTGGCCGGGGCGCTGGAGCAGTACGCGGTGGGGAGCCGCAGCTGAGGGTGCGGTCGGCGCGCGCGGCCGGGGTCCTCCCGGCCGTCGCCGCCCTTCTCCTGGTGACGGCCGGGCCCGCCCCGGCGCAGTCCGCCGTCGCCGACGTGTGCCGGGTGACCGATCCCCGGTTGGCCGAGCTGTCCGGGCTCGCCTCGGACGGCAGGCGCTGGTACGCGCTGAACGACGACGACGACGGGGTGCTCCAGGTCCAGGTGCTGGGCCGGGACTGCTCGGTCGTCGGCACGATCTCCGGCACGACCGACCCGTACGACGCCGAGGACCTGGCGCTCGCGCCGGACGGGACGCTGTGGGTCTCCGACACCGGCGACAACAACCGCTCCCGGAGCACGGTGGCGCTGCACGCGCTGTCGAAGGACGGGACGACCCGCCTGCACCGGTTGACCTACCCGGACGGCCCGCACGACGCCGAGGCGCTGCTGCTCGACGCGGCCGGGGTGCCGCACGTCGTCACCAAGGAGGCGCTCGGGCAGGCGCTGGTGTACCGGCCGGTCGGGGCGTTGAACGAGGCCGGGCCGACGCCGCTGGAGCAGGTCGCGGCGCTGTCCCTGCCCAGCACGGACACCCCCGGCGGGCCTCGGGAGAGCCGCCTGGTCACCCGGTTGGTGACCGGTGGGGCGATGTCCCGCGACGGGTCGGTCGCCGCGCTGCGCACCTACACCGAGGTCTACCTGTACCCGGTGGTCGACGGGGACCTGGTGGCCGCGCTGGGGCGCGAGCCGGTGCGGGTGCCGCTGCCGGGCGAGGCGCAGGGCGAGGCGATCGCGTTCGAGCCGGACGGGACGCTGCTGTCCGCGTCCGAGTTCGGGGACGGCGGGACCTCGTCGGCGGTCCGGTCGGTCTCCGGGGCGGTCGACGCGGCCACGTCCGCACGGCCGTCCAGCACGGCGCCCGGCGAGGAGGCGGGCGGGACGTCGACCGGTCCCGGCGCGGAGGCCGCGCGGCCCCCAGCGGACCCCTCGGCGGCCGGGAACGGGCCCGAGTGGCTCGACCGGGTCCGCGTGGCGCTGGTCGGGATCGGCGTCGTGGCGGTGTTCGGCCTCGCCCTGTGGGCGCGGTCCCGGTGGGGACGCGGGCGGCGGGCGCGGGGCTGAGCCCGGCCGGTCCGCCAACCCGGCCCTAGAGCCTGCGCAGGACCGCGACGACCTTGCCGAGGATGGTCGCCTCGTCGCCGAAGATCGGCTGGTAGGCCGGGTTCTGCGGCAGCAGCCACACGTGCCCGTCGTCCTTGCGCTTGAACGTCTTGACGGTCGCCTCGCCCTCGATCATCGCGGCGACGACCTCGCCGTTGTCGGCGGTGGGCTGCTGGCGGACCACGACCCAGTCGCCGTCCGTGATCGCGGCGTCGACCATCGAGTCGCCCACGACCTTGAGCAGGAACACCTCGCCCTCGCCGACGATCTCGCGCGGCAGCGGGAAGACGTCCTCGATGGACTGCTCGGCCAGGATCGGCCCGCCCGCCGCGATCCGGCCCAGCATGGGCACGTACGCGGGCGTGGGCTTGGCCGCCGGGTCGAGGCCCGTGACGATCTCCGCGGGCAGCACGCCGACCGCGCGCGGCCGGTTCGGGTCGCGGCGCAGGAAGCCCTTGCGCTCCAGCGCGCGCAGCTGGTGCGCGACCGAGGACGTGGACGTCAGGCCCACCGCCTCGCCGATCTCGCGCACGCTGGGCGGGTAGCCGAAGCGGTCGACCCAGTCCCGGATCACGTCGAGCACCTTGCGCTGGCGCAGGGTCAGGCCCGCGTTGCCAGCGACGTCGGCTGGCGCCGCCGGGGCGGCCTGCGCCGCCGGGGCGGCGAGCGGGGCGTCGTCGGTCTTCCGGGCCACGGTGATTCCTCCTGACCGGACCAGTTTTGGCAGGCCGGCTGTCGGTCGATCTTCAAGTGTCGAAGGTAGTCGCAACCCCTGTCCAGATCAAACACCTGTTCGAGTAAATCCCGGCGTGTCGTAGCTATTCCGAGGCTCCCGGTGGTACACATTCGCACGGGCGTTCGATCGAACGGTTGTTCGATCATGATCCGATGACCTGCGGTGGAGGAGACGGCGTGGCGGTGGTCCTGGGCACTTCTAGGGGTTTCGCGCTGGTGGAGGACACCCGCGCCGAGGACGTCCCGCTGGGGCCGGGCGCGGTGCCCGGTCCACGGGTGCTGCGGCGGTTCGAGAGCGCCGACCGGTTGGCCAGGCGGCGCCCCGCGAGCGCCCGGAGCGCGCCGCTGCCCGCTCCCGAGCCGGCCCCCGCGCCCAGCAGGGCCCGGTCGCTGCTGCGGGCGTTCGGCGGGGCGCTGCTGGCCGCGCTGGCCGCCGCGGCCATCAGCCTGGTCTACCTCCAGGCGTCCGGCATCTCGGGCGTGCCGGACCGCACGACCACCGCGCACGTGCAGGTCGGCGAGCCGCTGCGGGACGTGGCCGAGCGGTCCGCGCCGGGCAGCGACCCGGAGGCCGTGGCCGAGCGGATCTCGGAGCTGAACGGGCTGGGCGGGCCGGACGCCGTCGTGCGGCCGGGACAGGCGCTGACCGTGCCGGACGGGCTCCCCGCGCCCTGAGCGCGCGCCGGGGGTGGGCACGCCCCTCCCCGGACCCCGGCCACCCCAGTGGTGACCAT
>NZ_JBQGCX010001000.1:0-1677 GCF_052038725.1 Actinosynnema sp. | reverse complement strand
GTCCCTATTCTTCGCCCGCGGCGCGGGGCAACGCGGCACGACAACTCGAATCCTGGCGGGTCAGTACCTGGGATTCGTCGGCATTCTCGGCGCTGCCGTACTCGTTTCCCTCGGCGCCGGAGCCTTCCTTCCGCCCGAGGTCATTCCATACTTCGGCCTCATCCCGCTGGCGTTAGGACTATGGGCAGCTTGGCAAGCATGGCGCCGCCGGCACGACGATGACGACGATGAGGCGAAGATCGAAGGCAAGAAGGTTGCTGTCTGGGCCGTAGCTGGGGTCACCTTCGCTAACGGCGGTGACAACATCGGCGTCTACGTCCCCGTTTTCCTCAACGTCGGACCCGCGGCGGTGGTCGCATACTGCGTCGTGTTCCTCGCGCTCGTTGCTGTGCTCGTCATCGTGGCCAAGTTCATCGCCACGCGACGTCCGATCGCCGAGATCTTGGAACGTTGGGAACACGTCCTGTTCCCCCTCGTCCTCATCGGGCTCGGTGTATTCATCCTGATCAGCGGAGGAGCATTCGGGCTCTGAGACCGGCGCAACAACGTCAAACAGGCTGACTGCCCCCTGCCGTAAACGATCCTCCGTGTGAACGCGCGGGGGTCATCGAGCTCCCGTGCGGCGTGTCGCCGGGGAGCGTCTAGACCTAGGGGTACTTTTGCGGACATGGCCACCGATTACCGCCGCCCCCGCGGCACGCGCGTCGACCCGGTCGCTATCGGCTGGGAGATCGAACGCAGCCGAAAAGACCGCTTCATCCAGCTTGCGCATCACGCCGGTGTGTCGAGCGCAGCCTTCCTGGAGATCATCATGGATCGCCTCGAGGACGACCTCACCGACCGCGGGGTTCCGAGCTGGTGGCCCGAGCCTTCTCGACAAGACGGAGAGCTGCCTATAGAAGCCGCATAGACGTCAGGGCCCGCCGTGCCAGCGGATGGCCCTGTAACGGTCGAAACCCCCACCTGCCAGGGCGGGGGTTTCGGAAGAAAAGGACCGATGGGTAGTCGGTTCTCGAGTGTCCTACCAGATCCAGGAAGGAGACGTTGCCATAGTAGCGCGTTCCCCCGCTCTACGGGGTGTATTTTCCGACCCTCTGCGCGTGTCGGAGCCAGATGTGGCTCACGCGTGGATCCTCACGCGCGCGCTCAGCCCGCGCGACAGCGTCCGCGTGGCGGTCCAATCTGCCTCCGGTGAAGCTCTCAACGAGTACCCGAGCGAGATCCCCACGACCTCGCCGGCCCCCTCTGTTCCGTGGGCGATGTACCTTTCCGCGGACCGTCAGCGCTACGACTTCGTCGTGTTCGATCTCGACGCCTCCCAGGGGAACGCGCCCTACGACGCGGGTCGGTTGTCGCTTTGGCTGGACGAGCTAAACATCGACCACCTGGTGTGCGAGTCCGGTCCGTCTGGTGGCCGGCACGTCTGGATCGGCCTCGCGGACCCCGTCGACGCCGACACGGTCCGCACCGTCGCCGTCCTTGCGAAGCAGCTCCTCCCCTCCCTCGACTCCTCTCCCCTCACCAACCCCGTCACCGGCGCGGTGAGGCCCCCAGGGGCACCCCACCGCCGCGGTGGCGCCTCCACACCCCTCGGGCCGCTCTCTTCCCTCACGCGGACGTCTGTGCCCATTGAGGCGATGACGACGCTCAGCGACTTTCTGGTCGACCTCGGGGCTG
>NZ_JBQGCX010000999.1:0-3878 GCF_052038725.1 Actinosynnema sp. | reverse complement strand
GTGGTCGCGGTAGGCGTCGGGTTCGCGCAGGCGCAGGGCCGATCCGGACGCGAGCAGCCTGCGCAGGGTGTGCTGGGGCACGAGGTGTTCCAGTGCGTCCAGGGCCCGGCCGTCGAGGGTGATGTGGTAGCCGCCGGTGGCGGTGACGTCGGTGTCGCGGTCGTGGACCGCCACCTGGTGCCCGGTGCGGCGCAGGCCCGCGGCGAGCGCGAGTCCTCCGATTCCGCCGCCTGCCACGAGGATGCGCATGGTGGTGTCCCCCTTCGGGTTCGGTTGGTCGGGGGGTGACGGTGGCAGGGGTGGTGGTCACCGGGTGTCCACTACCGGCGGGAGGATGGTCGGGTGGCGAGCACGGCGCACCGGGCGTTGCGGTTGTTGTCCCTGCTGGGGTCGCGCGGGGTGTGGCCGCTGCGCGAGTTGGCCGGGCGGTTGGGGGTGAGCGGGCGGACGGTGCGGCGGGACCTGGAGGTGCTGCGGGGGCTCGGGTACCCGGTGACGTCGGTGCGGGGGCCGGACGGGGGTTACCGGTTGGGGTCCGGGGGCGGGGTGCCGCTGGTGTTCGACCGGGAGCAGGCGCTGGCGGTGGCGGTGGCGCTGCAGACGGCTCCGGGCAGCGTGTCCGGGTTGCGCGAGGACGCGGAGCGGGCGTTGGAGACGGTGCGGTCGGCGGTGCCGGGGGTGCTGCGGGAGGCGATGGAGTCGGTGCGGGTGACGCGGTTGCGGAACCACTGGGAGTTCCCGGCGCCGCCGATCGACCCGGACGCGCTGACGGCGGTGGGGGTGGCGGTGCGGCGTCGGCGGGTGCTGGTGGTGGAGGTGCTGCGGGCGGACGGGTCGCGGGCGTGCCCCGGTGACGGGGACTTCGTGGCGGCGCGGGCGTTCGAGCCGCAGCACCTGGTGGTGTGGGCGGGGCGCTGGTACCTGGTGGGGTGCGAGCCCGGTGGCGGGGGGTGGCGGGTGCTGCGGGTGGACCGGGTGCTGGCGCGGCCGACGACGGCGGGGTTCGTGGCGCGGGAGGTGCCGGGTGGGGATCTGGCGCGGTTCGTGATGGGCAGTCCCGACCGGGGGGACAGCCCGGCGCGGTGGCAGTGCTCGGGGAGCGCGCGGGTGGCGCTGCCCGCGGGGGTGGTGGCGCGGTGGGCGCCGGGTGGTTCGGTGGTGGCGCACCTGGCCGCGGGGCGGGGCCGGTTGGGGGTGGGCGGGGGGGGGTGGGCGGGGGGGGCGGGGATCCTGGCGACGTTCGACGCGGAGGTGGACCAGGTGCGGCCGGTGGAGCTGGTGCGGGCGTGCCGGGTGGTGGCGCGGCGGTACGGGGCGCTGGCCGAGGAGGGGTGAGGCCGGGGGGCGGGGGTCAGGCGGTCAGGCGCTGCTCGGTGTGCAGTGCGCGGTGCAGCTGGTCCAGGGACAGGCCGACGGCCTCGGCGAGGGCGGCGACGGTGAAGAAGGCCGGGGTGGGGATGCGGCCTCGTTCGATCTTGCGCAGGGTTTCGACGGAGATGCCCGCGTGGGTGGCGATCTGGGACATGCTGCGGTCGCCGCGCGCGGCGCGCAGGAGTTCGCCGAGGCGTTCACCGCGTTCGCGGTCCGACTGGGTGAGGGGCTGGCGCACCATGCTGTGATAGTAATACCGGTATAACTATCACGGCATGGAGTTGTGGATGATCGAGTTGAAGTCCGCTGGCGAGCTGGACGCCATGCGGGCCGCCGGGCTGGTCGTCGCGGACGCGCTGGCGGCGGTGCGGGAGCACGCGGCGGTGGGCGTGTCGCTGCTGGAGCTGGACGAGGTCGCGGCGCAGGTGCTGCGGGACGCGGGCGCGGGCTCGTCGTTCCTGGGCTACCACCCGGCGTTCGCGCCCACCCCGTACCCGGCGGTGGTCTGCGCCTCGGTCAACGACACCGTCGTGCACGGCGTGCCCACCGGCTACCGGCTGCGCGAGGGCGACCTGCTCAGCGTGGACTGCGGCGCGCACGTGGACGGCTGGCACGGCGACTCGGCCACCAGCTTCGTCGTCGGCCTCCCCTCCCCCGCCGACCTGGCGCTGATCGACACCGCCTGGGAGGCGCTGGCGGGCGGGATCGCGGCGGCGGTGCCGGGCGGGCGGCTCGGGGACATCTCGCACGCGGTGGGCAGGGTGGTGCGCGGCGCCGGGTACGGGATGCCGCGCGAGTTCGGCGGGCACGGCATCGGCCGGGCCATGCACGAGCCGCCGGGCGTGCCCAACGAGGGCCCGTCGCGGCGCGGCCTGGAGCTGCGTCCGGGCATGGTGCTGGCGATCGAGCCGATGGTGCACGCGGGCGGCCTGGACGCGCTGGTCGCCGACGACGACGGCTGGTCCCTGCGCACCGCCGACGGCAGCCGCGCCGCGCACGTGGAGCACTCGGTGGCGGTCACCGAGGACGGTCCGCGCGTGCTCACAGCCCCCCGGCCGAGCGCAGCACCGCCCCGGTCGTGAACGAGGCCTGCGGGGAGAGCAGCCACGCCACGGCGGCGGCGATCTCCTCGGGCTCGCCGGGCCTGCCCAGCGGGATGGCGGCGGCGACCCGGTCCGGGCGGTCGGGGACCCCGGAGACGCGGTGGATGTCGGTGCGCACGGTGCCCGCCGCGACGGCGTTGACCCGCACCCCGCGCGGCCCGAGCTCCTTGGCCAGGCCCACGACCATGGCGTCGACGGCGGCCTTGCTGGCCGCGTAGTGCACGTACTCCCCCGGTGAGCCCAGCGTGGCCGCGGCGGAGGAGATGGCCACGAGCGCGCCGCCCTCGCGCAGGTCGCGGGCGGCGCGCCGGGCGCACAGCAGGGCGCCGACGACGTTGACGTCGACCACGCGCCGCAGGTCGCGCACGTCCAGCTCGGCGAGCGTGCCGACGGGGCTGGTGGTGCCCGCGTTGGCCACCGCGCCGGTGAGGGCGCCGAGCTCGGCGGCGGTGTCGAAGAGCCGGTCGACGTCGCCGGGGTCGCTCGCCTCGGCGCGCACGGCGATCGCGCCGGTCTCGGCGGCCAGGGCGTGGGCGGCGGCGGTGTCGGCGCGGTAGGAGAACACGACCTGGCCGCCGTCGGCGGAGAGCCTGCGTACGATCGCGGCCCCGATGCCCCGTCCGCCGCCGGTGACGACGGTCAGGCCAGCCACGCGCCCACCTCCCGGTCCACGGCGCCCGCGCGCTCGGGGGTGTCGACCATGTGGGCCAGGTCCGGCAGGTCGAGCAGGCGGGCGTGCGGGAGGGCGCGGGCGAGGGCGTTCTGGCCGGGGACCAGGGCCGGGTACTCCTGCGCGCCGCGCACGATCAGCACGGGGGCGGTGATGGCCGGGGCGACCCGGAGGTCGCGCTCGACCTCGCGGGCGCGGGGGGACCACTCGTAGTGCGGGTCGTTGACGGTGACGACGGACAGGGCGTCGGTGGCGGGGTTGACCACGGCGACCCGGCGCACCGGCACCAGGGCCCTGGCGGCGGCGAGCAGCGCGATGTGGCCGCCCGCGGAACCGCCGACCAGGTCGACGGGGCCGTCGGGGACGCCGAGCTCGGCGCGCAGGTCGGCCAGCGCGTCGGGGAGCGCGGCGAGGGCGGTCTCCACGAGCGGGGCGTAGCGGTCGACGAGCACGTCGGGGCCCTCCGGGACCGGGGGCAGCGGGAGGTGGGCGCGCCAGGCGTCGACCTCGCGCAGCGGGAGCGCCTCGGCCATCGCGGCGGGGCTGCCGGGGGTGCCCAGCAGGTGCCACAGCAGGACCAGTCGGTTGCCGGTGCGCGGCGGCAGGACGACGCAGTCCAGGCCCGCCGCGGTCGCGGTGATCGTCCTGGTGTCAACGTTGGGCGGGGCGGGCGGGGGTGGTGTCCGCCGTGGGCGGAACGTGCGGGCGGGGCGGGGTGTGCCACCTGAAGGGGT
>NZ_JBQGCX010000998.1:0-1606 GCF_052038725.1 Actinosynnema sp. | reverse complement strand
GCCGGTGAACACCCCCAGCATCGCCTCGGCGGCGGTGGGGCTGCTCGCCGCCGCGCGCAGCAGCGACAGGAACCCGGCGTCGTGCTCCCACACCGCGAGGAACCGGTCCAGCAGCACCGCCGCCACCTCGCCCCGAGGCAGTCCGCGCAGGTCGGGCAGGCGCAGGTCGAACGCGGCGGCCTCGGCGAACAGCGCCTCCTTGCCGCCGAAGTACCGCACCACCAGCGCCGCGTCCACGCCCGCGTCGGCCGCGACGTCGCGCACCCGCACCCGGTCGAACCCGCCCTCGCCGAAGCGGGCGCGCGCGGCGTCCAGGATCGCCGCCCTGGTCGCCTCGGCGGAGCGCTTGCGGGGTGGTGCGGGCACGGGGGCAAGTCAACAGGGCGTGCGCGCGAGTGTCCTAACCGGCCCCGGCCATCGGCGCGCCCACCCTCGGGTCCTCGGTGTTGACCAGGAACGACGTGGCGGGCAGCGACCCGTCCGCGCGGCGCTCCCCTCGGCGCCTGCCGGGTCGACCTCCCGCAGCACGTCACCGCCCCAGCCCGGCTCGTTCCCGGTGTTGCCCCGCGCGACCGCGCCCGTCACCGAGCACGGCCTGCTCCCGGTTGCCCAGCGCCAGGTTGTCGCGCAGCCGGGCGGGGGCGTCGCGCAGGGCGAAGCCGTCGCCCGCGTTGCGGAAGGCGCTGCTGCCCGACAGCTCGTGCCCGGCCCGACCGGTGCTGGTGAACCCGTCGCCGTTGTTCTTCCACGCCGCGCTGCGCAGCACCGCGTGCGGGCCGCCCGTGCCGAGGTCGAAGCCGTGCCCGGAGCCGAGCGCGCGCGGGAAGCCCCAGCGGTTGATCCCGTTGCCGCAGGCCCAGTTCGAGTCGAGGGTGACCCGCCTGGCGAAGGCGTCGAGGCTGGTGCCGTCGTCCACGTTGTCGCAGGCGCGGCAGCCGCGCACGGTCAGCACCGGCCGCGCGCCGACCTGGCTCGCGTCCAGGATCACGTGGTCGCCTGGCGGGGCGGCCAGGGTGATCGTAGATGGTCTGACCTGGCTGGACCACGGCGGCGGCCCGGCCGAGCGTGGCGAACGGGTCCCGCTCGGTGCCCGTCGCGCCGTCGTCCCCCTGGGGACACGAAGAAGCTGATCGGCGTGGCGGTCGTCGGCGGCGCGGTGGAACCGGAGGGCGGTGCGCCGGTGGGAGTGTCCGGTGTGGACGGGCCGGTCACGGCGGGGAAGCGCGGCGCGCCCACGTCCAGGCAGCGCGCGCAGCCGCGCACGTGCCTGGTGGCGCGCTTGAACCACCGGTCGCCGCCGTGTGCGGCACGCTCAGCCGCAGCGCGCCCGCGACCTCGGCGCGCGAGAGCAGCCCGTTGACCTCCTGCCACCACGGGGAGAACAGCTCCCGGTCGGCGGGCGCGAGCCAGCGGGTGGCGTCGAGCACCTCGCGCGACTCGGCGACCTGGCCCATCCGGTTCGCCGTGCGCTCGGCGAGGGCCTGGCCGGGCGCGGCGGTCTCGGGCAGCGCGTCCAGCGGCAGCGCCGGGCGGCGCCCGCGCACGTGGTCGCGCACCGCGTCGGGGTCGCCCGCCTGGGCGGCCAGGACCACCTGGGCGTCGACGA
>NZ_JBQGCX010000997.1:0-1609 GCF_052038725.1 Actinosynnema sp. | reverse complement strand
CCGAGGTGGCGGGCGCGGAGCAGGTCTGGACCGCCGACGGCTGGTCCGAGCGGTTCGACCTGCCGCTGCCGGTGGACGACACCGGGTACGGGCAACACGCCGACCGGGTGACGGCCGTCGTCGCGCCCGCCGAGCTGCTGCTGGGGTACCACCGGGCGGTGCACGAGCGCACCGAGGCGTACCTGCGCACGGTGAGCGCCGAGGACCTGACCAGGGTCGTGGACGACTCGTGGGACCCGCCGGTGACCCTGGCGGTGCGGCTGCTCAGCGTGGTCGAGGACGACCTCCAGCACGTCGGGCAGGCGGCTTTCGTGCGGGGCGTGTCAGGATCGGGCGCGCAGTGAGACGCGGAACTCACGCGGTGACACGCCGACGACGCGCCGGAAGGCGGTGCTGAACGCGCTCTCGGACCGGTAGCCGATGGCCCCCGCGATCGAGGTGAGGGAGTCGTCCGTGCGCAGCGCGGCGCGCGCCAGGTGCATCCGCCAGTCGATGAGGTAGTCCAGGGGCGGCTTCCCCACCCTGGTCCGGAAGTTCACCGCGAAGGACGAGCGGGACATCCGGGCGATCGCGGCGAGCTCCTCCAGCGTCCAGCGGTGGCCGGGGTCGGCGTGCACGGCGCGCAGCACGGCCCCGATCCCGTCGTCGACCACCGACGCGAGCCAGCCCAGGGGCTCGCGGGAGGAGTCGGCGTGCGACCTGAGCATGTGCACCAGGAGGATCTGGGCCAGGTGCTCCAGGACGAGCGACTGGCCCGTCCTGGGCTCCTGGAACTCGTGCACGAGCAGGGTCGCGAGGTTCCAGAGCAGCTGCCCGCCGGTCTCGTCCGCCCTGATGACGACGGCCGGGGGCAGCGCCGAGAACAGCGTGGAGGCGTCGGCGTCCCGGAACTCGAAGTCGACGCTGCACGTGTGCGCGACAGCGCCGGGGCCGTTGCCGGGAACGCCCTCCCGCGCCGTCTCGACCGAACTGCCGAGGCCGTAGGCGGGCGGGTTCCCGAGCAGGTAGAAGTCGCCTGCGCCGAGCAGGACGGGGTCCAGGCCGTCCACGCACAACCAGAACTCGCCTTCCACCACCGCGCCGAGCTTGATGTGCGGGAACGGCGTGAACCGGGCTCCCCACGGGGCCGTCGCGCGGAGCGGGGCCGGGACGACGGCCCTCGGCCGGGCCAGCGCCAGGACCTGCCGGACCGGGTCGCTGACGTCCAGCGTGACCTCGGCCCTGGACGATCGATAAGGATTACTGGACTCCACGTTATGGACTATACGACCAGCGCTGGGAACGATGGTGTCCGGCGGCTGGGCCGCCGGGCGCGGGGAACCTGCCCGCGCCCGATCCACGTGAGGAGCGGAGCACTCATGCGTTACCGATTTCTTGGCGGCTCCGGGCTGCGCGTGTCGGAGCTGTCGCTGGGGACGGGCAACTTCGGCACGGGCTGGGGGCACGGGGCGCGGGCGTCCGAGGCGCGGGCGATGTACGACGCCTACCGGGAGGCGGGCGGGAACTTCATCGACACCGCGTCCAACTACCAGGCCGGGGACGCCGAGGAGCACCTGGCGGACCTCATCGCCTCGGACCGCGAGGACGTCGTCCTGGCGACGACGTACAG
>NZ_JBQGCX010000996.1:0-1750 GCF_052038725.1 Actinosynnema sp. | reverse complement strand
ACCGCAGGTGTTCGCGGGTGGCGTCCCGCGTACTCACCGCACGTGCGCCGCGCGCGCCGCCGGGTGAGGTGGCGCGCCCTCCCACCCGGCGGCGCCCGTCTCACGCCAGCCCGGCCTCCCGGAGCAGGTCGGCGGTCAGCTCGACCGGGTCGGCCAGCTCGGCGGGCAGGCCGCGCGCGGTGAACCACTCGGCCACCACCCGCACGTCGCGCGCCAGGAACTCGGCCCCGCGCGGGTTGGCGACCAGGTCGACCAGCTGCGGCAGGTCGATCACCACGAGCCGGTCGTCGTGCACCACCAGGTTGAACGGCGACAGGTCGCCGTGCGCGTACCCGGCGGCGGCCATCCCCGTGAGCGCCGACCCGAGCTGCCGCCACAGGTCCACCAGCGCGTCCGGCTCGGGCCTGGTCTGGGCGAGCCGGGGCGCGGCCTGGGCGCCGTCGCCGATGAACTCCATCAGCACCTCGGTGCCGTCGCGCTGCACCGGGTAGGGCACCGGCACGCCGCGCTGCCACAGCGCGCCGAGCGCCGCGAACTCGGCCACCGCCCACCGCTCGGCGATCAGGTTCCGCCCGAACGCGCTGCGCCGGGACATCGCGCGGGCCTCCCGGCTCCGCCGCTCCCGACGGCCCTCCAGGTAGCCCGCGTCCCGGTGGAACAGCCGGTGGTCGTTGTCCCGGTACCGCTTCGCGGCCAGCAGGCAGGACCGGTCGGGCGTGGCGCGCTCCAGCAGGGAGATGTCCGCCTCCTTGCCGGACTTGATCAGCCCGAGCTCCCGGTCGACGGCCCCGAGGTCGGTGACCAGCCACGCCGGGTGCGGCGCGGGCCCCTGGTCGGCGCTGCCCCACGTGGACCACCGGTCGCCGTCCTCGGGCCCGGTGAGCTGCCGGGACTCGCCGAGCCGCTTCTTGGTCTCCTCGGTGAGCCTGCCGCGCCGGACGTTCTCCTCGTCGTCCCGCACGACCCGGACACGGGTCCTGACCTCGCGCGGGCCGTAGTCGTCCAGCTCGTAGTCGGACCAGCGGCTGTGCGGGTCGGCGTCGTCGTCGCTGGCGTCGTCGCCGTCGCCACCGTCATGACCGGCGTCGTAGTCGGTGTCGCCGTAGCCGGCGTTGACGTCGCCGGTGTCGCCGTAGCCGGCGTCGACATCATCGGTGTCGTCGTAGCCGGTGCCGGCCTCGTCCGCGTCGCCGTAGCGGGTATCGGTGTCGTCGTGGCGACCCGCGTCACCGCCCGAACCGGACTCGGGCGCGTCGACATCGGCGGCGTCGTCAAATCGACCGCCGTGATTGAAGTTGATCTTGAGTTCGTGCAGTGCGTCAGTCGTGATCGCGTGCTCGCGCACAGCGGGGCTCCCAGCGGGAAGTGGGTGATCACCCCGACGTCGGGCCGCGCGACCGCGTCAGACCCTGTGGAGCGCCGGGGTGGGTGGACGGGCCGGTGCCGCGTCCAGGACAGGTGTCATGGCCATGTCGACACCTCCTCCCCGAATCCGCTCCGGGCTCTCCGGCCCGCGAGTCGCTGTGCTCACCCACCATGCCCCGCCCGCACCCGGCGGGGCAACCGCTTTTCCGACCACTCCAGTGCCCAGCCCACTCCAACGGCTGGCCCGGCCCGATGCCAGCCCGGCCCGATGCCCGCTTAGCTCGATACCTGCCCGGCCCGATGCTCAGCCCGGCCTGACCTGGCGCTCAGCCCAGTCCTGCCCGGCCTGCCCTGCCCAGCCGCCCAACCCTGCCCTGCCCGGCCT
>NZ_JBQGCX010000995.1:0-2503 GCF_052038725.1 Actinosynnema sp. | reverse complement strand
GCGATCTTGACCGGGTCGCCGGGCGTGGGCAGGGGCGGCAGCTCGCCCGCGACGACGCGGCGCAGCTGCCCGGAGGGGCCGTCGGCGTACTCGGGCAGCGGCGCCCCGAAGACCGCGCTGCCACCGCCGAAGTTGGTGCGGGCCAGGCCGGGCTCGACGATCGTCACGCCGATGCCGAACGGCGCCAGGTCGGACGCGGTGGACTCCCAGAAGCCCTCGATGCCCCACTTGGTGGCGTGGTAGAGGCTCATGGCGGGGAAGGTGATCTGGCCGCCGACGCTGGCGATCTGGAAGATCCGGCCGCCGCCCTGGCGGCGCAGGTGCGGCACGACCGCGCGGCCGAGCTGGATGGACGCGGTGAGGTTCGTGGCGACCTGCCGGTCGATCTGCTCGTCGGACAGCTCCTCGACCGCCCCGAACAGGCCGTAGCCCGCGTTGGACACGACGACGTCGATCCGGCCCAGCTCGGCGAACGCGCGGTCCACGACCTCGCGCTGGCGGGCGGTGTCGGTGACGTCGAGCGCGGCGCGCCAGAGCCGGTCGCCGTGCTCGGCGGCCAGGTCGTCCAGGGTCTCCGGTCGGCGCGCGGTGGCGGCGACCCGCTCGCCGCGCGCCAGGAGCAGCGCGGTCAGCTCGCGGCCGAAGCCGGAGGACGTGCCGGTGATGAACCAGGTGCGGGTCATGGTGTGCGCTCCTCGGTAGGTAACTAACTAGGTACATTCCTACACGGTGCGGACGCGGATGTAAACACCTGGTTGGTTATGTACGATCTGCCCATGCCACCTGACGCGACCGAGACCAAGCGCCGGCTCATGGCCGCGGCGATCGAGGAGTTCGCCCGGTACGGGCTCGCGGGCGCCCGCGTCGACCGCATCGCCGAGACCGCGTCGGCGAACAAGCGGTCGATCTACATGCACTTCGGCGCGAAGGAGGAGCTGTTCGACCTGGTCGTCGCCGAGACCATGACCGAGCTGGCGCGGGCGGTGGTGATCGACGCGATCGACCTGCCCCGCTACGCGGCCGAGCTGTTCGACCGCCTGGAACAGCGCCCGCAGGTGCGGCGGCTCTACCTGTGGGCGGGCCTGGAGCGGCAGCGCCCGGTGGACGCGGAGGTCGCCGAGTACCGCCGCAACGTCGCCGCCATCGCGGCCGAGCAGGCGGCGGGGCGGGTGCGCGCGGACATCCCGGCGGTGGAGCTGATGGCGATGGTGATCGCGCTGGTCATCAGCTGGGACACCGCGTCCTGGTCGCTGAAGTCCCTGGGGGAGCAGGCGGGCGCGCAAGCTGCGGACCGGAGCGCGGCGGTGTCGGCGGCGGTGGCGGGGCTGATCCGGCCGGTGTGAGGACCCTCGGCCTGCTCCCGGCGGGGTGGTGAGCGGGCCAGGGCGCGGTCACCGGGACTGTCGGACCCGCCGGGTACGGTGCCCGCACACCGAGGCGGGGGAGTGGGCAGTGGACGTCGGGGAAGTCGTGGACCGGTTGTTCGAGCGGTTCGCCGCCGGGCGGTTCGGCGCCATCGTCACGGTGCAGGACCGCGAGTCCGAGGACCGCTGGGTGCAGCTGTGCGACAACTCGATCAACCTGCCCCACCCCGCCGACGTCCCGCCCGACGAGCTCCTCGAACCGCTCGACCTGTTCGGCGACCTGCCGTGGGAGGTCGAGAGCTGGGAGCCGAACAGCTACGCCACGATCGACTGGGGACCGGTCGGTGACGACGGGGAGACCGCCGCGATGGCTGCTGCCCTGAAGGGCGCCCTGGAGCGGGTGCTGGTCCACCTCGGGCTGCCCGCAGACTCGGAGCGCTGGGTGGTCACGGAGGGGTGACCCCGTCCGCGACCTCGTACGAGCGGACGGAGAGGCGCAGTTCGTCGTTGGGCGGCACGAAGTCGATGGTCAGAGCTTCGAGCACCGTGCCGATCGGCGGGTAGTCCGGCTCGGTCACCGCCGTCCCGCCCTCGCCCAGCATGACGGAGTCGATGAACGCCGCGACCTCGCTGGCGGGCTCGATCACGGAGGCCTCCACGCCGAACCGCCCCCGGTGACCGGTGACCACGCAGCGCACCACCTGGAACTGCCCCAGCCCGCTGAGCTCCCAGAGCTCCTCCACGGGCCTGGAGAAGAGCCTCGCCCGCGCCCGGCTGCCACTCCCCGTCGTCGGGTCGTCGCCAGGCGGTGGGGCGCCCGCGTCGGAGGCGCCACCCCGGCTCACGGGGTCCACCGCACGGCCTGCTTGCCCGCTGCCCCCACGACGTGCCCCACGATCATCCCGCCGCCCGCCCCCGAAGCCACCGAACCCGTCGTGCCGGACGGCGCAGGCAGCGTCGTCACGCCGCCCGCCGAGCCCCAGCGCACCGCGACCTCCGCCGCTGCGCCACCGGCCTGGCCGAACGCGCCGCCTGCCCCGTCCAACCCGGTCACCGACCCGTCCGTGCGCCCCGGCGGCAGCGGCAGCTCCACCGGCGTCCCGTCCGCCGCCCACGCGACCGGCCGGGACGCCTCGCCC
>NZ_JBQGCX010000994.1:0-4954 GCF_052038725.1 Actinosynnema sp. | reverse complement strand
GATCGCGGGCACCACCGCGGCCCTGCTGCGGGAGGCCGTGGACGTCCTCGACCTGCTGGTCCCCACCAGCACGGCCGAGGCCGCCGCGATGGCCGAGCGGGTGGTGGGCGCCAACGTCGACGCGCTGGTGGTCCTGGGCGGCGACGGCGCCGCGCACGTGGCGCTCCAGGCGTGCGCGGGCACCCCGACCGCGCTGGCGGTCATCCCGGCGGGCACCGGGAACGACCTGGCCAGGGTGCTCGGCTCCCGGTCGGCGGCGGACCTGGTCCCCGCGCTGCGCTCGGGCGAGCGGCGCCGGGTCGACCTGGGGCGGGTGCGGGGTGGGCGGTGGTTCGCGACGGTGCTGTGCGCGGGGTTCGACTCGGCGGTCAACGCCCGCGCGAACCGGATGCGCTGGCCCGCGGGGCCGCGCCGGTACGACCTGGCGCTGCTCGCCGAGCTGCTCGGCCCGCGACCGGGGAGGTTGCTGCTGGGCACCCCGAAGGGGGAGATCGGGGTGAACGCGCTGCTGGTCGCGGTCGGCAACACCGGCAGCTACGGCGGCGGCGTGCCGGTGTGCCCTGGGGCGGACCCGGAGGACGGGCTGTTCGACGTCACGGTGGTGGAGGCGGTGAGCAGGCGGACCCTGCTGCGGGTGCTGCCCACCCTGCGGACCGGCGACCACACGGCGCACCCGGCGGTGCACACGTTCCGGGCGTCCTCGATCCGGCTGGCCGGGCCCGCGTGGACGGCCTACGCGGACGGCGAGCGCCAGCGGGCCCTGCCGGTGACGGCGACGTGCGTCCCCGGTGCGCTGAGCACTATTCCTTCAGCGCTGACCGATTCCAGTATTCCAGCGCGGGCCTGACCGGCCACCGCCACCGCCACCGCCACGGCCACCGCCGTCCGCTCTGGACACGCCGCTCCCCTCCCGCCCTCCGGCGACTTCACCCCTGCCATCACCCCCCTCACCAGGACGATCGCCCCCAGCCGACCCCGCGTGGAAAAAATGACCCCAGCTTTTGTCGGCCCCTTGTGACAGCCTGGAGGGGTGTCAAGTGCTTCCCGGTCCCCGGCCGAGGCCTACGCGGAATCCCGCCGCCGCGCTTCCCGGCCCCAGTTGACCGACTTCCTCTCGGTGGTCTCCTTCGAGCTCGACCCGTTCCAGCTGCGCGCCTGCGAGTTCCTGGAGGACGGCCACGGCGTCCTGGTGTGCGCGCCCACCGGCGCGGGCAAGACCGTCGTCGGCGAGTTCGCCGTGCACCTCGCCCTCGCCGAGGGGCGGAAGTGCTTCTACACCACGCCGATCAAGGCGCTGTCGAACCAGAAGTACGCCGACCTGTGCGCCCGGTACGGCCAGGACAAGGTCGGCCTGCTCACCGGCGACACCTCGGTCAACGGCGACGCGCCCGTGGTCGTCATGACCACCGAGGTGCTGCGGAACATGCTGTACGCGGGCTCCTCCACCCTGAACAGCCTCGGCTACGTGGTCATGGACGAGGTGCACTACCTCGCCGACCGCTTCCGCGGCCCGGTCTGGGAGGAGGTCAACCTGCACCTGCCCGAATAGGTGCGGCTGGTGGGCCGCTCGGCCACGGTGAGCAACGCCGAGGAGTTCGGCGAGTGGCTCGTCACCGTCCGGGGTGACACCGCGGTGGTGGTGGACGAGCACCGGCCGGTGCCGCTGTGGCAGCACATGCTGGCCGGTCCGCGCATGTTCGACCTGTTCGCCGACGACGTCGCCGACACCCACGTCAAGATCAACCCGCAGCTGCTGCGCCAGGTCGAGGACCTGGCCCGCTTCCACGTGCCGTGGACGCGCGGCCGGGGCAACAAGGGCGGCCGTCCGCCGCGCTCGACCGGGTTCAAGCCGCCGTCGCGGGTCGACGTCATCCAGCGGCTCGACGCGGCCGGGCTGCTGCCCGCGATCGTGTTCGTGTTCAGCCGGGCGGGCTGCGACGCGGCGGTGAACCAGTGCGTGCGGTACGGCCTGCGCCTGACCACGCCCGACGAGGTCGAGGTCATCCGCCGGATCGTCGACGAGAAGACCCGCGACCTGCCCCAGGACGACCTGATGGTCCTCGGCTACTGGGAGTGGCGCGAGGCGCTGGAGCGCGGCATCGCCAGCCACCACGCGGGCCTGCTGCCCGCGTTCAAGGAGACGGTGGAGGAGCTGTTCGTGCGCGGCCTGGTCAAGGCCGTGTTCGCCACCGAGACCCTCGCGCTCGGCATCAACATGCCCGCGCGGACGGTGGTGCTGGAGAAGCTGGTCAAGTACAACGGCGAGGCGCACGTCGATCTCACGCCGGGCGAGTACACGCAGCTCACCGGGCGCGCGGGGCGTCGCGGCATCGACGTCGAGGGGCACGCCGTGGTGGTGTGGCAGCCCGGCGTCGACCCGAAGGCGGTCGGCGGGCTGGCGGCCACCCGCACCTACCCGCTGCGCTCCTCGTTCCGGCCCGGCTACAACATGGCCGTCAACCTGGTGCACCGGCTCGGCGCGCCCGCCGCCCGCGACCTGCTGGAGCAGTCGTTCGCCCAGTTCCAGGCCGACCGGTCGGTGGTGGGGCTGGCCAGGCGGATCGAGCGCAACCGGGAGGCGCTGGCCGGGTACGCGGAGTCGATGTCCTGCCACCTCGGGGACTTCACGGAGTACGCGTCGCTGCGCCGCAGGGTCACGGACCGGGAGAAGGCGCTGGCCAGGCAGAACACCTCGGCCAGTCGCGCGGAGACCGCCGCGTCGCTGGAGAGGCTGAGGAAGGGCGACGTCATCGCGGTGCCGTCCGGGCGGCGGACCGGGCTGGCGGTGGTGATCGACCCAGGGCTGGAGCCGCTGGGCGAGCCGAGGCCGTTCGTGGTCACCGAGGACCGGTGGGCCGGGCGGTTGACCTCGGCGGACTTCCCGCTGCCGGTCGAGGTGCTGGGGAAGGTGCGGCTGCCGAAGCAGGTCGACACCCGGTCGCCCCGGTCGCGGCGGGACCTGGCGGCGACGCTGCGGAACACGGGGCTGGTCGCGCCGAGCGCGCGGAAGCGGCGGTCCACGGCGGACGACGACGCCGAGCTGGCGACGTTGCGGCGGGCGCTGCGGGCGCACCCGTGCCACGGGTGCGAGAAGCGCGAGGAGCACGCCCGGTGGGGGGAGCGGTACCACCGGCTGCTGGCCGAGACGGAGCAGACGGAGCGGAAGGTCGCGGCCACGACGCACTCGTTGGCGCGGGAGTTCGACCGGATCCGGGGGTTGCTGCGGGAGCGCGGGTACCTGGAGGTCGTGGAGGACGAGCCCGAGTCCGAGGGCGGGGCTGTGTTCGAGGCTCCCGGTGAGGGGGCGGTTTCCGAGGGCGGCGCTTCTGAGGGGGCTGCTTCCGGGGGCGGCGCTGAGGGCGAGCCTGGGCAGAGGAAGCGGCGGGTCGTGCGGCGGGCTGGGCAGGAGCGCGTCTCGGGTGGGCCCGGCAGGAGGGGCGGGGAGCGGGTCACCGAGCACGGCAGGCGGTTGACCAGGCTCTACAGCGAGTCCGACCTGCTGGCGGCGGAGTGCCTCAGGCACGGGGTGTGGAAGGGGCTGGCGCCGGAGGAGCTGGCGGCTGTGGTGTCGTCGCTGGTGTACGAGGCGCGCAGGGACGGGCCGATGGAGACGCGGCTGCCACCGGGGAAGGTCTCCGACGCGATGACCGCGACCGCGAGGTTGTGGGCGGAGCTGGAGGACGACGAGCGCAGGCACCGGCTCGACCGCACCCGGCAGCCCGACCCCGGTTTCGCCTGGGCGGTGTACCGGTGGGCGCGCGGCGAGTCGCTGGAGCGGGTGCTCGGGACCACCGACACGGGCGGGACCGAGCTGGGGGCGGGTGACTTCGTGCGCTGGTGCAGGCAGGTCGTCGACTTCCTCGACCAGATCAGGGACGTCGTCGGCGGCGGCGACCCGGTGGGCGCGGCGGCCCGCAAGGCGGTCGACGCGCTGCGTCGTGGTGTGGTCGCGCTGGCCACGGTCTGACGGAGTTGGCCACGGTCTGACAAAGTTTGGCGGGGTGCGCTGCGTAGTCGGCGTCATCCTGTGGTTTGATCGCGCGAGCAAGCCAGCACGTCCGAAATAGTCCTTTTCCCGTTCCAGACCGACCGCCGGAGGCCGAGCATGACCAGTCCGTACGGACCGTCCGGAGGGAACGACCCGCAGCAGCAGTGGGGCCAGCAGCCCTACGGCGGTGGCGGGTACCCCGGCACGCCGTCGGGTGGTTTCCCCGCTCAGCAGCCCGGTTACGGGCAGCCGGACCCCTCGCAGCAGCACCAGCAGCAGTGGGGCCAGCAGGCGCCGCAGGGGCAGCCTTACCCGCCCCAGCAGCAGTACCCCGGCACGCCCGGCGGTGGGTTCGACCCGAACAACCCGTACGGGCAGCAGCCGCAGCAGCCCGGTTACGGGCAGCCGGGTCAGTACGGGCAGCCGGGGCAGTTCGGCGGGCAGCCGGGGCAGTACGGGCCGCCGCCGCCCGCGAAGAAGTCCAACGGGCTGATCTGGGGCGTTGTGGCGGCCGTGGTGCTGATCGTGGCGGTCGTGGGCATCGGCGGGTTCGTGACGCCGGGGTGGTTCAACAAGAAGGTCCTGGACAACACGTCCGTGCAGAACGGGATCGTGCAGGTCCTCAAGGACGACTACAAGCTCGACGCGAAGAGCGCCAGCTGCAGCGGTGAGCACGAGGTCAAGCCGAACACCACCTTCGAGTGCGACGTGAAGGTCGGGGACGCGGACAAGAAGGTGAAGATCACCATCAAGACCTCGGACGGTGAGTACGAGGTTGGGCAGCCCACCGGCTGATCCAGCGTGTTGCGCGGCGCTGCGTTGTGCTGCGCGGCGCGGCGCGGCGCGGCGCCAAGTCGCTTTGCTTCGCCGAGGCCGTTTCCCGATGACCGGGAAACGGCCTCGGTGTTTTTTGCGGGTGGGTTGGTGCTTTGCCGGCGGGCGTGCGCTCGGCATCGTGATTCCTGG
>NZ_JBQGCX010000993.1:0-3411 GCF_052038725.1 Actinosynnema sp. | reverse complement strand
GGCGCGCTCGGCTCGGCCGCGCCCGCCCCCGAGGCGCTGCGCGCCGCCGCGCGCGCCCTCTCGCCCGCCCTGCGCGCGGGGGCGCTCGCGTCGGCCTGGGCGGGCCCGGTGGCGCTGCCCCGCGCAGGCGTGCCCGTGATCGGGCAGCACCCCGACGACCCCCGGATCCACCGCGCGGGCGGCTGCAACGGCCACGGGCTGGCCGTGTCCGCCCACAACGGCGCCCACCTGGCGCGCTGGATCGTCCACGGGCGCCAGGACCCCCTGTCCACCGCGCTGCCGTGGGTGCGCGGCTCCGCGCCGTGGATCCCCGGCGGGCGCCTGGCTGGCCGCGTGCTCGACCGCTACCTGGCGCGCCTGTCCTCGGCGGCCGACCGGCCCACCGCACCCCTCGACGGGGGAGTGCGCGCATGACGACGGACCAGGAGGGGACCATGGGCACCGAAGGACGCGAGCGCGCGGGCGTGAGCGAGCGCCTGGCATCGTCGGCCTCGATCAGCAGGGTCTCGATCGGCGAACCGCTCGACGACCTGCCCCCCGGACCGCCGGAGACGGTGCTGGCGCAGACCATCCGCTTCCGGCTGGGCAGGCAGGACTACCTGCCGCGCACGCACGACCGCTACGGGGACATCGCCACGCTGCGCGTCGTGCCCGGCGGGCCGTTCGTCGTCCTGCGCGACCCCGAGCACATCAAGCAGGTGTTCCGGGGCGCGCCCGAGACCTTCCACGCGGGCGAGGGCAACTCGCTGCTGGTGCCGATCGTGGGGCGCAACTCGATCCTCACCCTCGACGCGCCGCGCCACAAGCCCGCCCGCAAGCGCATGATGCCCGCGTTCCAGCACGAGAAGATCGCCGCGCTGTCCACCGCGGTCGCCCGGATCACCGAGGCCGAGGTGGCGCGCTGGGAGGTCGGCAGGCCCTTCCGGCTGCTCGACCGCGCCTACGCGCTCACCCTGCAGGTGATCGTCCAGGCCGTGCTCGGCGTGGACGACCCGCACCGGTCCGCCGAGCTGGGCGCGGTGCTGCGCAGGGTCGCCGACATCAGCCTGTCCGACATCCTGGTGTGGATCCGGCCGGGGCTCGGCGAGGTGTGGCCGTGGCGCAAGGTCGTGCGCAACCTGGAGCGGGCCGACCAGCTCGTCTACGCGGAGATCGCCCGCCGCCGCCGGGCACCCGACCTGGCCGACCGCTCCGACGCGCTGTCGATCATGCTCGCGGGCGAGGCCGACGACGAGGTGGTCCGCGACGAGATGATGTCGCTGCTCATGGCCGGGCACGAGACCACGGCGGTGGCCATCTCCTGGATCTTCGAGCGGCTGCTGCGCCACCCCCGCGTGCTCGCCAGGCTCCGGGAGAACCTGGACCAGCCCAAGGACCCCTACCGCACCGCCGTGTTCAAGGAGGCGCTGCGGGTGCGGCCGGTGATCCAGAACGTGGCCCGGAGGCTGACCGCGCCGATCGAGCTCGGCGGCTACCGGCTGCCCGCGGGCGTCGCCGTGCTGCCCTCGATCGCCGCCGTGCACACCGACCCCCGGCACTGGGGGGACGACGCGCACGAGTTCCGGCCCGAGCGCTGGCTGGAGCCCGACCCGCCGCTGCACGCCTGGATCCCCTTCGGCGGCGGGGTCCGGCGGTGCATCGGCGCGATGTTCGCGCAGATCGAGGTCGAGACGGTGCTGGCGACCGTGCTGCGCTCGGTCGAGCTGGAAGCGGTCGGCCACGGGGACGAGGGCAGCGCGATGCGCAACATCACCATGATCCCGAAGCGCGGCGCGCGCCTGCGCGTCACGCGCAGGCTCGGCGAGCCCGACTCCCCAGCGGCACGAGAGGTGTGAGCATGGAACAGCGTCTGCGCGTCGTGGCCGTCGTCAACCCGGCGGCGGGCGGCGACGGCGACCGGGTGGTGGCCGCGCTGGAGGCGGTGGGCGCCGCCGACGTCGAGGTCGTGCGCACCACCGCCCCCGGCGACGCCACCGACATCGCCCACAAGCTCGCGAGCGGCGACCGCCCGCCGGACGTGGTCGTCTCGGTCGGCGGCGACGGCACGGCCTGCCAGGTCGCCACCGGCCTGTTCCACGCGGGCGAGGCGGGCCTCCCGGCGCCGCCGCTGCTCATCGCGCCCGGCGGCACCGGCAACTCCGCCTACCGGGGGCTGTGGGACGACCAGCCGTGGGAGCAGGTCGCGGCCACCGCGCTGACCGGCGGCGCCGCCACCCGCAGGCTCGACCTGGCCAGGATCGCGCACAACGGCGACCTGGTGCTCCTGGGCTCCGGCAGCGGGCTGTTCGCCGCGACCCTGCTCGCCATCCGCGGTCGCGCCGAGCGGGGGCGGGAGCTGCTCATGGCCGCCGCGGTGGCCGCCATGGACGGGTACGCGCCCTATCCGGGGCGGGTCACCGTCGACGGCGAGGTCGTCCACGAGGGCGGGGTCGTCGAGACGATCATCGGCGGTTTCCGGCACCGCGGCGGCCTGCTCGACCTGGTGCCCGGTTCCGTGCTGGACGACGGCAAGCTCGACATCACCGTCGTCACCGCCGAGGTCGAAATGCGGGTCTTCTCCCAGGCGGCGGTGGGCGGCGACGTCCACGCGGTCCCCGGCGTGCGCGCCGCGCGGGGCGACCGGATCCGCGTGGAGCGCCTGGACGGGCAGCCGCTGCTGTTCGAGCACGACGGCGAGGTCATGCCCGAGGACGCGCCCGCCTGCGACGTCGAGGTGGTCCCGGCCGCGCTCGCGGTGCTGGCCAGCCCCCGGAGCCTGCCGTGGTTCGGCCGGGGGTGAGCGCCGTGACCGGTCTCGTGCCGCCGACCGCGCCCGCCGGGCCGGTCGCGGGCAGCCGCGACTACTACCGCAAGCTCGCGGCGGGCGTGGCGGTGGTGACCGCGTGCGGCCCCTCGGGCTGGTCGGGCAGCACGGTCAGCACCGTCACCAGCGTGTCGCTGGAGCCGCCCGTCCTGCTGTGCTGCCTGGCGCGCGGGTCCCGGACGCTGGAGGCGGTGCGGCACGCCCGGCGCTTCGCGGTGCACCTGCTCGCCGCCGGGCAGGCCGACCTCGCCGAGCGGTTCAGCAGACCGCCCGGCGACCGCACGCGCTTCGCGGGCCTGGGCCGCGAGGTGCTGCTGGTCGGCGGCAGCCCGGTGATCTCCGGGGTGCTGGCCGTCGCCTGGTGCGACCTGAGCTCGGCCGCGGAGGTCGGTGACCACGTCGTGCTCTACGGGCGGGTCGTCTCGTCGCGGGTCGGCCGGGGCGAGCCGCTGGTGTGGCACGCGCGGGCCTACCGGGAGCTGGGAGGGCTGTCCCCGGCGGACGCGAGCTGACCCGGCGGGGCCGGAGGGGGCGCCGCCGCTCACCGGCGCCACCGCCCGACCCGGCCACCCGCCGGGGACACCGCTCTCGCACGCCCCAGCGCCATC
>NZ_JBQGCX010000992.1:0-9250 GCF_052038725.1 Actinosynnema sp. | reverse complement strand
GGCCGGTGTCGGGCCCGCACCTGGCGTCGCGCTCGCTCCCGGCGCCGCGTCGCGCACCTCGCCGCGCCCGCTCCCGGTGTCGCACCAGCCCGGCCTGCGTCGTCCCGCCCCCGGCGTCGCGCCCGCCCGGTGCGCGCCCCTCTCGCCGCGCCCACCCCCGCCCCGCCGCCGCGCTCACGCCCACCCGCCCCGCTTCTCCGCGAAGATCCACCGGTTGTCCTCCAACGGGTCGTCCGGTTCGGGGGTGGGCCCCCGGCCGTGCTCGCGGGTGAACTCGAACGGCGCCCTGGAGGTCGCCGTCCAGCCGCGCGCCGCGAGGTCGGTGGCGCTGTCGGGTCTGGGGTCGGGGTTGAACAGGGACAGCAGGTCCACGCCGATCCGCTTGCGCGCCACCGTGTACAGCGGCCCGGTGCGCACCGGCGCGCCGTCCGCCGGGAACGTCTTGAACTCGAACGCCAGCCCGCTCCCCGGCGCGGACAGCCGGTCCAGCTCCCGCACCAGCCGCCGCTCCGCCGTGTGCGACAGGAACATGAAGATCCCCTCCGCCAGCCACGCCGTCGGCGCCGCCGGGTCGAACCCCGCCTCCACCAGCCTCGGCGGCCACGTCCCGCGCAGGTCGGCGGCCACCGGCGCCCGCGCGGCCCCGCCGCTCGCGCCCAGCCCGTCCAGCACCCGCTGCTTGAACGCCAGCACGTGCTCGTGGTCGACCTCGAAGACCGTGCACCCGCCAGGCCAGTCCAGCCGCAGCGCCCGCGTGTCGAGCCCGGCGCCCAGCAGCACGAACTGCCGCGTCCCCGCGCGGGCGACCCGCGTCAGGTGGTCGTCGAACACCCGCGTGCGCAGCCCGAAGTAGCGGGCGAGCCTGCCCCACAGCGGGTCGGCGTCGCCGTCCGCCACGTCCTCGATGCGCAGCGGCCAGCCCTCGGTGTCCGGTAACGCCCGCACGAAGTGCTCCGCGTACCCGTCGACGGCGAGCGCGTCGTCCCGGTTGCTCTCGATCGCCCGAGCCGCCGCGACCATCAGCGCGGTGCGGCTCACCCCGGCCGCGACCCGTTCCTCCGCAGTGGTCATCGCGTCCCCTCCCCGCGAAGCCGGGCCCCGCCGCTCCGCCCCCGGATCGCCGCCCAACGCCGTCGTGGGGCGGTCGGGGGCGAAACTACGCTACGGCGCTGGCGGTTCCGGGGGCGTCGGCTGAGGGGGTGACGCGCGTGTTGCGCAGAGTCGTTCCGGGGGCCGCGCCGCTGACCGGTGAGGGCGCGCCTGAACGTGTCAGCGGTGCTCACCGGAGTGCGCCCGCCCCACCGCCCGGCCCCGGTGCTTGAGTCGACCGGATGACTCAGCGCCGAGCGCCGACCTCCCCGCCGCCCGCCGCGCGCCGGGGCGCGCTCACCCGACGCTCTCCCCGTGCCCCCGGCTGACCCGCAGGGTGATCAGCACCCGCCGCTCGGCGACCACCGCCGCCCGGTACCCGTCCCGGTCGGGGTGCTCCCCGGCGGCCCGCCGGTAGTGGGCGACCAGCGCCTCCGCCTCCGGCCCGCGCGGGTCGGAGCCGGGCCCGGTCAGCTCGACCGTCCCCTCGGCCGTGGCCCAGCTCCGCCCGTCGCCGCTGGTGACCTCCAGGGCGGCGCGCGGGTCGCGCCCCTGGTTCCCGGCCTTGGCCCGACCGGCGGTGGTGGAGACGAGGACGACCTCGGCCTCGCGGTCGCAGTGGGGTTGCACGGGGGAGAGCTGGGGCGTCCCGTCGGCCTTGAGCGTCGCCAGGACCCCGAGCGAGCTGTGCGCGAGCAGGTCCCCCGTGTCGAACCCGGTGGTGGTCACACCCGCGTGATCCCGCTGCGCGCCCGTCCCGTCACCCGGTGACCCTGGCGACGAACGCGCTCAGGTTCACCACGATCCGCCTGCTCCGCTCCTCCACCCCCAGCGTCTCCCGGTTCGGCTCGCCCGAGTCCCGCTTGCCGCGCACGTACAGCGAGCACGCCAGGTCGCCGCACAGGTAGGTCCCGACCGAGTCCCCCTGCTTCCCCGCCTTCCCGGCCTTCGGCGCCACGACCAGCGACACCCCGCCGCTGTGCGTGGTCACGCAGATCGAGCACATGCTCCGCCCGCGGGCCACCGGCGCGGGCGCCCGCAGGGCCAGCCCGGTCAGCCTCCCGTCCAGCTCCGCGACCAGGTAGGCCCGCTCGGGCGCCTTCGGGTCGTGCCAGCCCAGGTAGTCCAGGTCCTCCCAGGGCTGCTGCGCCAGGTCGCGGGGCACGTTCAGGCGCTTGGCCTCGCCCTTGCTGCAGTTCACGAACGCGCCCCGGATCTCCTGCTCGGTCAACGGCCTCATGGTGGGGTACGGTAGGTTCCCTAAAGCCTTTAGGCAAATGACTAACACCTTTCGGAAGGATGGTGGTGCCGGGTGGCGCGCGCCGGGGTGACCGCCGAACGCCTGGTCCGGGCCGGGGCGGAGCTGGCGGACGAGATCGGCTTCGACCGGCTGACCGCCTCCGAGGTCGCCCGCAGGGTCGGGGTCAAGGTGGCGAGCCTGTACTCGCACGTCGCCGGGTTCGACGACCTGCGCGCCCGGATCTCCGCCTTCGCGCTCGCGGAACTGGCCGACCTCGGCGCGGCGGCCCTGGCGGGGCGCTCCGGTCGCGACGCGCTCGCCGCCCTGGGCGGCGCGTACCGCGACTACGCCCGCCACTGCCCCGGCCGGTACGCGGCCACGCGCAGCCGGGTCGCCCCGGAGGACGTCGCGACCGGCCGCAGGCACTCCGACCTGGCGCGCGCGGTGCTCCGCGGCTACGACCTGCCGGAGGCGGAGCAGGTCCACGCGGTGCGGTTCATGGGCAGCGTGTTCCACGGGTACGCCGAGCTGGAGCTGGCGGGCGGCTTCGGGCACAGCGAACCGGACAGCGGGACGAGCTGGCAGCGCGCCCTGGACGCGCTGGACGCGGCCCTGCGCGCCTGGCCCGCGCCCCGGTAGCCGGGCCGCCGTCCCTTGGTGCTTTTCCCGACTCCTCGATACAGTTCGGCGTCGGCAGAAAAAGGCACTGTGCAAGTTTCTCCATTTCCCGGTTTTCCCGGTTCGGTTGTTCAGGGGAACGCCTCCGCGACGGCGTGCACGCGGGGTTGAAAATCCCCCTCCCCTTTCGTGCGAACGGGGCACGGGCAGCTACGCGGAACGGGTGGCCTCCCTTACGGTGCCGCCCCTGCGTGCGGACCCTTGCCTGTGGGAGTCCCGAGGACACTGCGGGACCCCGGCTCATCGAGCGGGAATTGGCCTGTCCGGCCGCAGCGCCAGGGCACCCCCCTGGCTCTAGGGTGGACGGGTCGGCGCCCAGGACGGGGAGGCGTGTTGTGGTTCTTTCCCTCGGACCGCGCGCATCCCGGGAAATCCCCACCGAGCATTGCGCGGTCGTCCGCACCGCGTTCCGGCGATCCCGGCACACCTGCCACTGAACGGGAGAATCCTCGGCAACCAGGGAGCAGGCATGGTCCGTGAAGGCAGTCGCGACAGCCGAGGGCGGGGAACCGTCCTCCCGTTCGCCGAGGCGCTCAGCGGCATCCCCGGACTCGACACCCAGGCCGACCGGGACGCGTTCATCGACGTCCTGCGCGCGGAGCTGGACGAGCCGGTGGTCCTCAAGGACCAGACGCACCCCAGGATGCAGCTCTACCGGATAGCGGAGTTCTGCGCGCGGACCCCCGAGCGGCTGGGCGCGCTCCTGCGCGCGGCCCGCTGGTGCGCGCACGACCCGGCGCACGTGTCCGCGCTGGAGCGGTTGGTGCTGGGCGCCGACGTCGAACCGGTGCACACCTCCGCCGCCACCACCGCGCTGCTGGCGCTGCTGGAGGGGACCTCGCTGCCCGACCTGGCGGAGCTGTGCGCGTCCATCGCCGGTCCCGCCGCGGACGACCTGCGCGGACCCGTCACCTACCGCCAGGCGTTCGCCCTGCTGGACAACGTCAACGCGGGCGCGTCGGGCCTGCCCAGGACCCTGGAGCTGGTCGAGCGCATCGCCACCAGGTTCCCGGCGGGCCTGGCCAACGAGCTGCGGGACTGGGCGTTCCGGCAAGCGCTGGAGCTGGAGGTGGTCGACCAGCTGCTCGCCCTGCGCGGCGCCGCGCACGCCACCGCCGGACCGGCCCCCGGTTCCCCCGCCTACCTCGTGCTGCGCCTGGAGCGGCACGGTCCCAGCGGCGAGGAGTACCGGCTGTGGGACTGGCGGCAGCTCGACGGCGCGGCCGACTGGGCCCCCGTCCCAGGGCGCGAGGTCACCGGGCCGCTCCCGGTCGTGAAGAAGCACGTCGCCGACCTGGTGGACCAGGTCGAGCGGGAGTGGGCGCGGCACGACGTCGAGATCCGCATCGAGGTCTTCCTCAGCCCCGAGCTGCTCAACCTCGACGTGGACGCCTGGCCGTGGGAGCGCGGGGCCCTGCTCGACGAACCGGTGGGCTGCCGCTACCAGCTGGTGGTCCGCAGCACCCGGCGCGCGGTGAACCCCCGCTACCTGCGGGTGTGGTTCAAGCGCTGGTCCGCGCTCCTCAGGCACCTCGCGGAGGGGCGCGCCATCCCGCTCTCGGGCCGGGTCGACTGCGAGGCGGGCGCGCTGACCGCGCTCATGACGGAGCTGAACCGGGACCGGGAGCTGGTCGCCGTCGTCCTCAGCGGTCCGCCCGAGCCGGGCTTCCCCGGTTTCCAGCAGGTCGAGGCGGGGGAGCGGCACGGCGTCCCGCTGATGCTGTGGCACCGCGACCGGACCGCGGCGCCGGGGTTCCCCGACCTGGTCGACGCGCTCCGGCACCCCGGCGCCGACCGGCACGACCTGCGGGGCACGGTGCGGCTCATGCGCGTCGCGGCGTTCGGGGCCGAGACGGGCACACCGCCGAAGGCGGGCGCCGCCGTGACCGTGCTGTACGACGACCCCGACCGGCTCGTCACCCCGGCGGGCGCGGGCGCCCCCGAGGAGGCGGTCGCGCGATGACCGCCGCCGGGGGAACGGGATGAGGGGGCTCGACGAGGACGACCCGAGGGGAGTCGCCTTCGTGCAGCACCTCGACCCCCTCGACGAGGGCGGTCCGGTGTTCGACGCCGCCGCGCTGACCGCCGTCGAGGTCCGCGACGTGCTGTGGCTCGCCGCGGTCGTGGCCGGTCCCGACCACGAGCCGACCTCGCCCGGCGATCCGGGCCCGGCGCAGGACGAGGACCCGGTGGGCGACCCGCCCGTGCGGCACGACCGGGAGGAGGACCCCGGAGGGGACGGCGGGTCGAGCCGGGCCGAGGAGCAGGCGCCGAGCGGCGGCCCACCTCCGGGGAGCGGCTCGGGGCCCTCGCCACCCGGAGGCCGCACCGGGCGGAGGTGGGGCGTCGGCGGCCCCGAGACCGCGCTCCTGCTGGACGCGGCGGCCCCCTCCCCGGACGCCCCGCTGTCCGCGGGCGGTTGGCCCACCGTCCAGGGCCTGCCCGACCGGCGGCGCATCAGCCGGGTGCTCCGCCGCCTCGACCGCGACGCCCGCTCCGCCGACCACGACGTGCTCGACGAGGAGGCCACCGCCGTCCGGGCCGCCGAGGCCGGCCTGTGGGCGCCCCGCTGGCTGTCCGAGCCGCGCCGCCACTTCGAGGTCCTGCTCGTGGTGGACACCTCGCTCGCCACCGGCCTGTGGACCGAGCTGGTCCGCGAGTTCCGCGCGCTGCTGGAGCGGCAGGGCGCCTTCCGGGACGTGCGCGTCTACTGGTTCGACAGCGAGGACACCGACCACCGCAGCCGCTCCCTGCGCAGCGAGGGCGGCGCACCGCACGGCTGGTGGCACCTGGTCGGCGGGGCCACCCCGAGGATCGTGCTCGTGCTCACCGAGGCCACCGGCAAGGCGTGGCGCACGGGCGCCGCGGCGCACCTGCTCAACCGGTGGGGCGGGAGGCTCCCGGTCGCGGTGGTCAACGTGCTCCCGCAGCGCATGTGGCCGTGGGGCGGGCTGGCGGCGCGGCGGATGCGGTTGTCCGCCCCGCACGCGGGCGCGGCCAACCGGTGGCTGAGGGACGCGGGCGAGCAGCCCTCCGGGGACGGGGTCCTCGTGCCCGTGCTCGGGCTGGCCGCTCCGTGGTTCTCCGGCTGGGCCCGGCTGCTGACCGCCCGAGGGCACCAGGAACCGGTGGAGACCACCGCGGTGCTCGTCCACCCCCAGACCGACGAGCAGCCCTGCGCCCAGGACGGGCGCCAGGACGTCGAGCGGGACGAGCCCACCCCGGCGCAGCGGGTGCGCAGGTTCCGCACCTACGCCTCGGCCGACGGCTTCCAACTGGCCGGGCTGCTCGCCGCCACCCCGCTGAGCCCCGCCCTGATGAAGCTCGTCCAACGGGTCATGCTCCCCGGTTCGGACATGTCCGCGATGGCCGAGGTCGCCCTCGGCGGCCTGCTGACCCGTCGCGCGCGCGCCGACCAGGGGCGCGACACCATCGCCTACGACTTCGCCGAGGGCGTGCGGCCCGAACTGCTCGCCACCTGCCGCCGCTCCGACACCGCCCGCGTCGCCCGCGTGCTCGCGGAGCGCGCGGGCGGGCGCTTCCCCGCGCTGCTCACCCTCGGCAGGGCGATCGACGCCCCCGACACCGCCGAGCTGCCCCCGGTCACGGAGGAGACCCTGCCCTACGTCCGGGTGCAGGCCGCCGTCCTCACCGCGCTCAGCGGGCGCTACGCCAAGCACGCGACCAGGCTGACCAGGTCCCTCGTGGAGCAGGGGTTCCACACCGCCGAAGCGATCCCACCACCGCACCCCGCCGAGGATGCGCCACCCCCACTGGAGCCGACCGTGAGCACAGCCCACCACCCGCAGGAGCGGGGCGCAGGAGTCGCGACCGCCTCCCCCGACCACGTGCGCGCGGACGACGCCCGCACCGGTTGGGAACCGGGGGCGCCGTCCACGCGCGACAGCGGCCAGCCCCAGGTGTGGGGGCAGGTCCCCCTGGCTCCCCCCAACTTCGTCGGACGCGCCTACCTGCTGGAGAAGCTGCGCGCCCGGCTCACCGAGAGCGGCCCCACCGCCGTGCTCCCCGAGGCGCTGCACGGCATGGGCGGCGTCGGCAAGTCCTACACGGTGATCGAGTACATCCACCGGCACGCCGGGGAGTACGACCTGGTCTGGTGGATCTCCGCCGAGCACGTCGCCCAGATCAACTCCGCCTTCGTGGAGCTGGCCAAGCGGCTGGGCGTCCCCAGGGCGGAGACGGCGGACGCGGCCGTGCCCGCCGTGCGCGAGGCGCTGCGCAGGGGCGAGCCGTTCAAGCGCTGGATGCTGGTGTTCGACAACGCCGACCGGCCGCAGGACGTCAAGCCGTTCTTCCCCTCCTCCGGCGGCCACATCATCATCACCTCCCGCAACTCCGAGTGGGCGATGGCCGCGCGCGCCGTCGAGGTCGACCTGTTCACCCGCGCGGAGAGCGTCGAGCTGCTCAAGCGCCGGGGCGGCGCGCTGGCGGACGACGAGGCCGACGCGCTCGCCGAGGCGCTGGGCGACCTGCCCCTCGCGGTGGACCAGGCCGCGGCGTGGCGGGCGCAGACCGGGATGCAGGTCTCCGAGTACCTGGAACTGCTGCGGCAGAACCGGACCGAGCTGCTGGAGGCGGGCACCTCCAGCGAGGACCAGCTGCCGGTGGCCGCCGCGTGGAACGTGCCCCTGAAACGGCTGAGCGAGTCCCACCCCGCCGCGCTGCAGCTGCTCCAGCTGTGCGCCTTCTTCGGCCCGGAGCCGATCTCGCAGCGGTTGTTCCGGGGCGTCCACGAGATACCGGTGCCCCCGGCCCTCAGCGAGGCGCTGCGCGACTCCATCAAGTTCAGCAGGGCGGTGCGCGAGATCAGCCGCTACAGCCTCGCCAAGCTGGACCACCGCAACAACACCCTCCAGCTGCACCGGTTGGTGCAGACCGTGCTCAAGGACCGCCTGGACGAGGCCGACCGCGAGCAGTTCCGCCAGGCGGTGCACGAGCTGCTCGCCAAGGGCGACCCGATCGACCCCGACATCGTCGAGAACTGGCCCCGCTACGCGGAACTGCTGCCGCACGCGCTCATGTCGCAGGCGGTGGGGAGCCGCTCCCGGCTGGTGCGGGTGTTCGTGCTGAACCTCGTGCAGTACCTGATCAACAGCGGGGACTGGACCGGCGCCCGCGACCTCGCGAGCCGGGCCGTCGCGGTGTGGGACGCCGACCTCGGCCCGAGCGACGACGAGCAGGGCCTGCACGCGCTGGAGATGTCGAGGCGCCTTGCCGTCGCGATCCGCAGGCTCGGCGCCGCGGACGAGGCGGTGGAGCTGAACAAGCAGACCCTGGAGCGCTTCCGCGCCACGATCGGCGAGGACCACGAGCTGTTCCTGCGGATGCTCGACACCGTCGCCGCCGACCGGCGCTCGCAGGGCCGCTACACCGAGGAGCGCGAGCTCCAGCAGCAGGTGTGCGACCGGGCCGTGGCGCTGCTGGGCGAGGACGACCCGGAAACCCTGGTCTACGTGCACAACCTGGCCAGCTGCCACCGGCTCATGGGCGACTACGGGCGCGCCCGCGCGCTCGACGAGGACAACCTGCGCCGCCGCATCACCACGCTCGGCCCCAAGCACATCCTGACCTTCGGGTCCCGCAACGCCGTGTCCATGGACCTGCGCGAGTGCGGCTACTTCGTGCAGGCGGCGGAGATCCAGCAGAAGACCCTCGGCTACATGAACGAGCTGTTCGGCCCCGACCACCCGGCGACCATCGGCGCCAACCGCAACCTCTCGGTGGCGCTGCGCAAGGCCGGGCGTCACGCGCGCGCCAAGGAGTTGGCCGAGGAGTGCCTGGAGCGCTACCGGCGCAAGCTCGGCGACGACCACCTGGACACGATGACCGCGCTGATGAACACGTCCACCGACCTGCGCCACCTCGGCGAGCTGGAGGCCTCCGAGGAGGCCGCGCTGCGCTCCTACCGGGTGTTCCGCGACCTGGTCAGCGGCCCCGAACACCCCTACACGCTGATCGCGGCGCTGAACCTGGGGGTGACCTACCGGCTGCTCGGCAAGCTGGACGAGGCGCTGGAGACCAACCGCGGCACTCGCGACGCGCTCCTGCGGGTCTTCGGCGCCGACCACCCGACGACGCTGGTGGCCGTGACCAACCTGGCGAGCGACCTCGCCGAGTCGGGCGAGGTCGAGCTCGCGCGGGAGCACGACAGCGACACCCTGGCCCGCTCGACCAGGGTGCTCGGCCCCGAGCACCCGTCCACGCTGGCCGTGGCGCTGAACC
>NZ_JBQGCX010000991.1:0-2056 GCF_052038725.1 Actinosynnema sp. | reverse complement strand
CGCCCACCGGGGTCGCGCCCCGCGAACCCGCTCCCGCTCCCGCTCCCGCCCCGCCCGCGCTACCGCTTCCGCTTGACCTTGATCAGGTCGACGTCCGGCCCGGGCGCCCTCATGTCCCGGAAGTCCACCCCGAGCGCGTCCACGGCCCGCCCGGCGAGCGCCATCCCGCGCTCGGACACCGCCCGGTCCCCGGCGTCCTCGGCCGCCCGGACCTGCACCCGGAAGCTGAAGAAGTCCAGCTTCGCGTCGTAGCTCAGCGCGCCCTCGTCCGAGAACCCGCCGCGCAGCACGTCGTGCTCCCCGGCCTCGGCGAGCAACCGCGCCCGCCCGGTCTCGTCCAGGTCCGCGAACCTCCCGCGCACCATGACCCGGTAGGTGTGATCGGCCACGAGCTCCTCCTGACGACGCGGACGCCCGCGAACCGGACGCCCCGGAAACCGCGCCATCCTGCTCACCCGTCCCCGCCGCCCGCAACGGGATTACGGGCGCGCCGCCCCCGCGAGGGGGACGACGCGCCCGCGGCCTCACCGGATCACAGCCCGCGCTGCAGGTTCTCCGCCAGCAGCCGCACGAACCGCGACGGGTCGCCCAGCTCCCCGCCCTCGGCCAGCAGCGCCATCCCGTGCAGCAGCTCCACGGTCCCGGTCAGCGACTCCCGGTCCTCCCGCTCGGCGAACGCCGTCCGCAGCCCCGACACCAGCGGGTGCTCCGGGTTCAGCTCCAGGATGCGCTTGACCGGCGGCAGCTCCTGCCCCATCGCCCGGTACATCTTCTCCAGCGTGGGCGTCAGGTCGTGCGCGTCGCCGACCACGCACGCGGGCGAGGTGGTCAGCCGCGAGGTCAGCCGCACCTCCTTGACCTGCTCCGCCAGCAGCCCGGTCATCCACGAGGTCAGCTCGGCGAAGTCCGCGACGCGCTCGGCCGCCGCGGCCTTCTCCTCCTCGCTCTCCAGGTCCACCTGCCCCTTGGCCACCGACTGGAACGTCCGCCCGTCGAAGCCCGGCACCGAGTCGACCCACATCTCGTCGATCGGGTCGGTCATGATCAGCACCTCGTACCCCTTGGCGCGCAGCGCCTCCAGGTGCGGGGAGTTCTCCACGGCGGTGCGCGAGTCACCGGTCATGTAGTAGATGTGCTCCTGGCCGTCCTTCATCCGCTCGACGTACTGCGCCAGGGTGGTCTTCTTCTCGGCGTCCTCGGTCGAGTCGAACGAGCACACCGCGAGGATCGCGTCGCGGTTGTCGACGTCGCTGAGCAGGCCCTCCTTGAGCGCGGTGCCCAGCTCCCGCCAGAACACCGCGTAGTCCTCGGGCCGGTCGTTCAGCATGGTCTTGATGGTCGACAGGACCTTCTTGACCAGCCTGCGCCGCATGAGCTGGATCTGCCGGTCCTGCTGCAGGATCTCCCGCGAGACGTTCAGCGACAGGTCCTGCGCGTCCACCACGCCCTTGACGAACCGCAGGTACTCGGGCATGAGCTCTTCGCAGTCGTCCATGATGAAGACGCGCTTCACGTAGAGCTGCACGCCGCGCTTGTGGTCGCGCATGAACAGGTCCATGGGCGCCCGCGACGGCAGGAACAGCAGCGCCTGGTACTCGAACGCGCCCTCGGCCTGGAGCCGGATGGTCTCCAGCGGGTCGTTCCAGTCGTGGCTGACGTGCCGGTAGAACTCGGCGTACTCCTCCTTGCTCACCTCGCTGGACGAGCGCGCCCACAGCGCCTTGCCCGAGTTGAGCACCTTCGGCTCCGGCGCGGCCGGAGCCTCGGCCTCCTCGCCCTCCGCCGCGTCTTCCGCGTCCTCAGCGTCCGTCGCGTCCGCCGCCACCGGCTTGGCGGGCTCGACCAACCGCACCGGCCAGGTGATGAAGTCCGAGTACTTCTTGACGATCTCGGTCAGCTTCGCCGCCGACGTGTAGTCGGGGAGCTGGTCCTCCTCGTCGGCGGGCTTGAGGTGCAGGGTCACCGACGTGCCCTGCGGCGCGTCGTCGACCTCCTCGATCGTGTAGCGGCCCTCGCCGGGGGACTCCCACCGCACGCCCTGGTCGGGCCCGGCCCG
>NZ_JBQGCX010000990.1:0-3534 GCF_052038725.1 Actinosynnema sp. | reverse complement strand
GCTGGAGGCGCTGCAGAAGAAGGAGGCCGGCCTGCACGCGTCCCTGGCCGAGGCGGCGACCGACCCGGAGCGGCTGATGGCGCTGGGGGCGGAGCTGAAGGCCGTGCTGGCGGAGGCGGCGGAGGTCGAGGAGCAGTGGATGGAGGCGGCTGAGGCCGCTGAGTAGGACGAGGTCGGGGTGGGGGCGTGCGCTTCGGTGCACGCCCCCTTTTTTCTTGCGGGCCGGGACGCGGCGACCACAGCGCGGTCCGCGCGCCACCGGGGACGGCCGCGGGCGGACCGGTCCCCACCGGGCCCGCCGCGTCGCGAGCCCGGTTCTGCGGCCCGCTACTTGTTCTTGCGCTTCAGCTCGGCCACCAGCATCGGCATCAGCTCGTCGACGAAGGCGCAGTCGTAGCCCTGGCCCGCCGTCATCGCCAGGGCGAAGCGGGTCTTCTCGACCTCCTCCGAGGACGCGCCCAGCATCCCGTCCAGCGCGATGCCGACCTCCTCCAGCACCCGGTCGACCTGCGTGGTGCGGTAGCCGCGCTGGCCGGGGGAGGCGTCGGGGATGCGGATCGCCCGCAGCTGCTTCCACGACGTCACCACCGGCGGGCCCGCCGGTGGGGGCGGGGTCTGGGAGAGCTGCTTCTCCACCCTCGCCAGGAACGCGTCGACCTCGGTCTCGTCGTAGCCCCTGCGGCCGATCATCGGGCGGCTGAACTGGACCTCGCGGACGTCCGACGCGGTCAGGTCGTCCTGGCCCAGCAGGGTGTTCTCGATGCGGTCCAGGAACTTGTCCACCTGGGACTCCTGGTAGCCGCGCCTGCCCCTCGTCGGCTTGCCGAACCCGGCGGTCCGGACGTCGCGCGCGGTCAGCGGGGCGTCCTGCGCGTCCTGCGGCTCCTCGTCGGGCTCGTCCTGCGGGGCGTCCCGGCGCGAGTGGGTCGGGCGCAGGGACGTGGAGGACGCCGTCGCCGGGGACTCCGGGCGGTCGTCGGCGAACGCGGACGGGCGCACCGGCGGGAAACCGGCGGACGAGGCCGCCACCGGCGGGAAGCCCGCCGACGACGCGTTCACCGGCGGGAACCCGGCCGAGGAGGCTCCTGCCGGGGGGAACCCGGCCGACGGCGCCTTGACGGGCGGGAAACCGGCCGACGAGGCGCCTGCGGGCGGGAAGCCCGCCGACGACGAGCCCGCCGGGGGGAACGGGGACGAGCCCACGGTCGGGATGGCCGCCGTGGGGGCGTCGTGCACGGGGGTGAAGATCGACTGGGCGGACGGCTTCGCGGGTGGGAAGACCGGCGGTGGCGGCTTGACCGGGGGGAACCCGGCCGACGACGCGTTCACGGGCGGGAAGCCCGCCGAGGAGGCGTTCACGGGTGGGAAGCCCGCGGAGGACGCCCCCACCGGGGGGAAGCCCGCCGACGACGCCCCCGCGGGCGGGAAGCCCGTCGGGCGCTGGGTCGGGCCCGGCTGCTGCGGCCTCAGGTGCGGCTGGCCGCCGCGCGCCGGACCGCGCTCCAGGGTCAGCACGACCATGTCGAGGAACGTGTCCACGTCGTCCTCGTCGTACCCGATCTCCCCCGGCCCCACGTACGTGAAGTCCGCGTCCTGCACCTCGCGCGCCGTCAGCGAGTCCACCCCGGCCAGGGTCAGCTCGATCCGCTGGAGGAACGCGTCGACCTCGTCCTCCAGGTACCCCCGGTTCCCCGACCTCGGCTTGTGGAAGCGCACCGCGCGCACGTCCTGCGGGGACAGCGCGGGCGGCGTCGTCGCCGGTCTCATGCTCGTGGACGTCGCGTGCGCGCCCTGCGCGGGCGCCATCGCCTGACCGCGCTGCGGGGTCGACCGCAGCGTCTCGGCCACCAGCTCCAGGAACGCGTCCACCTCCGCCCCGTGGTAACCCGGCCGCGCGGGCCGGAACCGCATGGTCCTGACCTGCTGCTCCGTCACCTCGTCCCGGCCGAGCAGGGTCTGCTCGATCCGGTCGAGGAAGTTGTCCACCTGCGCCTCGTCGTAGCCCGGTTGACCGGGCGGCGGGCGGTGGAAGGTGACCTGACCCAGGTCCCGCGCCGTCAGCAGCGGAGCCGGGTGTGCCGGTCTGTGCTGCTGGCGCGCGCCGTGTGGCACGTCGTACCCGGCCCGATCCACCTGAACCTCCTTCACGATCCGTTCCGGGGAGTATCGCGTTACCCAGGGCGAATTGTTTCGCCCTAACGGATTAATACCAGTGTGTCGCTCTACGCTGACGAGCATGAGCCGGTTCGTGGACACCGTCGTGGCGACCGCAACAGGGGAACGGGGGACCCGCAGAGGCATGACAACCGGGGAGCCGAACGCCCCGGAGCACCGAACGTGGGCCCAGGTGCACGCGCGCGCCGCGCGCGTCGCGGGCGCCCTCGTGGAGGCGGGCGTCACACCCGGCGCGGCCGTCGCCGTGCTCGCGGGCGACCCCGCCGAGATCGCCCCCGCCGTGCAGGGCGCCTGGCTCGCGGGCGCCAGCACCACCATGCTCCACCAGCCGACAGCCCGCACCGACCTCGCCGAGTGGGCCGAGGACACCGTCCGGGTCCTCGGCATGATCGACTCCGGGCTGGTCCTGCTCGGCGCCCCCTTCGACGCCCTCTCGCCCGTGCTCGTCGAGCGCGGCATCGCCCACCACCGCATCACCGACCTCGACGCCGACCCGCTGACCACCCCCGTGGAGGTCCCCGAGAGCGCCACCGCCCTGCTCCAGCTGACCTCGGGCTCCACCGCCCACCCCAAGGCCGTCCGGATCACCCACGGCAACCTGTGGGCCAACATGGAGGGGATGCGCGAGGCCGTCCGCCTCGACCCCGAGGTCGACCGCATGGTCTCGTGGCTGCCGCTCTTCCACGACATGGGCATGGTCGGCTTCCTGACCCTGCCGATGCTCTACGGCGTCGACCTGGTCAAGGTCACCCCCGTCGACTTCCTCGGCCGCCCGGTGCTGTGGCCCGAGCTGATCAGCCGCCACCGGGGCACCATCACCGCCGCCCCGAACTTCGCCTACGCCGTCGTGGCCAAGCGGATGCGCGGCGTCGCCGACGGCGAGCTCGACCTGTCCTCGCTGCGCATCGCCCTCAACGGCGCCGAGCCCATCGACCCGGAGGCGGTCCGCTCGTTCACCGCCGAGGGCGCCCGCTTCGGCCTGCCCCCCGAGTCGGTGCTCTGCGCCTACGGCATGGCCGAGACCACCCTCGGCGTCGCGTTCGCGCCGGTGTTCACCGGCATGGCCGTGGACGTCGTGGACGCCGACCTGCTGGAGGCCGAGCGCCGCGCCGAGCCGTCCGCCGAACCCGGCGCCCGCTCGTTCGCGCTCCTCGGCCCGCCCCTGCCGGGACTGGAGATCCAGGTCGTCGACGACGCCGGGACCGTCCTCGGCGACCGCTCGGTCGGGCGGCTCCAGGTGCGCGGCGAGGCCGTCACGCCCGGCTACCTCACCGTCGACGGCCCGGTGCCCACCACCGGCCCCGGCGGCTGGCTCGCCACCGGCGACCAGGGCTACGTCGCGGGCGAGCCGGTCGTGGT
>NZ_JBQGCX010000989.1:0-2325 GCF_052038725.1 Actinosynnema sp. | reverse complement strand
GCCGCTCCTCCGCTCACCGCCCGCCCGGTCCGCCCACCTCGTTCAGGCGAGCCTCCGGGGCCCGTGGTCGGCGTACCGCGGTCCCGCCCCGGTCCGCCACGGGTCGTCGCCGCGCCCGACGTGGATGGCCAGCGCGGCGGGCAGCTCCGTCCTGCGCCGGACGCTGAGCTTGCGGTAGACCTTGGTCAGGTGCTGCTCGACCGTGCTGACCGTGACGACCAGGGTGCGGGCTATCTCGCGGTTGGTGGCGCCGACCGCGGCCAGTTCGGCCACCCTGCGCTCGGCGCCGGTGAGCGAGCACACGTCCTCGACGCCGGGCGCCGGGTCCTGGCGCGGCTCGGGGTGGCCCGCTCCGCTGTGCCCGGCGAGCGCCTCGACCAGCGGCTCGGCCCGGCAGCCCTCGGCCACCAGCAGCGCCCGCCGGGCCACCGTCCTGGCCCTGCGCGGGTCGCCGCACGCGCGGAACGCCGCGCACAGCTCGACGAACGCCCTGGCCAGCTCGAGCCGGTCGCCCGCGATCTCCAGCTGGTCCACCGCCTCCTTCGCCAGGCGGACCCGCAGCCCCGGCTCAGCCGCAGCCGCGCCCACCCGCAACGCCGTGCCTCGCAACCTGGGGCCGCCGCCACCCGGCAGCGCGGACTGCTCGGCCAGCAGCCTGGCGGCGGCGGCGCGATCGCCCAGCCCCAGGTGCGCCTCAGCCGCGCCGGTGCGCCACGGGATGAGCGCGGGCAGGTCCAGGTCCCACAGGCGCAACCGCTCACCCACGGCGAGGAAGTCGCCGAGCGCGGCGTGCGGCCTCCCGGTCGCCAGGTGGTAGCGCCCCCTGGCGTGCAGGTGGTGCAGGCCCCAGCGGGTCTGGAACATCGTCGGCGGCACGGGGCGGTTGAGCGCCTCCTCGGCCTCGGCGAAGCGGCCCATGTCGACCAGGGCCTCCACCAGGACGCCGAGCGGGACCCCGACCGCGGCTCCCCAGCCGCGCGCGGAGGTGGACGCCAGGGCCGCGTGCGCGTGGCGCACCGCCGAGGGCAGGTCGCCGGTGCGGGCGGCGATCTGCGCGCGGATCTCGGCGAAGGTCGCCTGCCAGGCGGGCACGCCCCGGTCGCGCGCCAGCTCGATGAGCAGCTCGCACCAGGAGCGGGCCTCCTCGAAGCGGTCCGCGTAGAGCAGCACCAGCAGCGCGAACCCGCTCGGTTCCAGGGAGGACTTGGAGGCGGCCCCGACCTGGAGCACCCGGACGGCCTCGTTGACCGGGGCGGTGTCCGGTCCGCCCCGGAGCAGGGCGTCCAACGCCTCGACCGCGCGCAACCTGGCGTCGGTGTCGGTGGTCATGGTCGCGGCGGGGTCGAGGCCGCGTGGTGCCGGGGAGGGCATGTGCGCCAGCAGCGCGGGGCACGACAGGGCCACCCACAGGTGGGCGGCTCGCAGCCCCGCCGGGCTCACGTCGCCGCCCACGCGGCCGAGGAGCCGCGCCGCCTCCGCGATGCGGCCGTGCCACAGCAGCTGTCCGGTGACCTCCAGCGCGTCGTCGTCGCGCAGGAAACCCCGGTCAGCCGCCTCCAGCAGTTCGGGGAGCTTGCCGGTGACCCCTGTGGTGCCGAGCCGCCAGTCGACGACGGCCAGCCGCGCGGCCAGCTCGGCGCGCCCGTGCTCGTCCGGGCACCGCTGGCGGGCCAGCTCCAGGTGGCGGCGCGCCAGGTCGAGCTCGTCCGAGGCGATCGCGTGCTCGGCCGCCTCGGACAGCACGGCGGCCTCCCAGCGGGTGGCGGGACCGGGCAGCGCGCCCGCGTCGAGCAGGTGCCGGGCGACGGCGGTGACCGGGGCGCCCAGGTCGCGCAGGACGAGCGCGGCGCGGTGGTCGAGGTCGGATCGGGTCTGCTGGTCGGTCCCCGCCAGCACGGCGGCCCCGACGGCGGGGTGCCGGAAGCGCCGGGCCTGCACCAGACCAGCCTCCACGAGCGCGCCGAGCCGGGCGTCCGCGGTGGTCGGGTCGACGCGCAGCAGGGCTGCGAGGGCGCGGGGCGGTGCGGAGGGACCGAGCACGGCCAGCGCGGTGGCGGCCTCCCGCACCTGGGGTTCGGCGGCGTCCAGGAAGGCCCGGACGGTGTGCCCGAAGGACTCGCCCCACGGCGGCTCGCGCAGACCCGCGCCCAGGTCCTCGGCAATCGCGCTGACCAGGGCGGGGTTGCCTCCGGTGGCCGCGTGCGCGGCGTCCAGGAGCGGGCGCGGGACCTGGTCCGGCACGCTCCCGGCGATCAGGGTCGCGCCCCCGTCCCTGGACAGCGGGCCCAGGCGGATGGAGGAGAACCTGGGGTGGCGCAGCAGTTG